>JAFGKN010000039.1 GCA_016928605.1 Planctomycetota bacterium
CCGCGCTTCACCGATGCCTTGCGGTACAGGATCCGCTCGACGCCGAGCGTCGTGAAGAGGCCCTCCACCGCGATGAGGCCCGGGAGGAGGAGCTTGCGGCGGTGTGGATCCAGGTCGTGCCAGATCGGACCGTGGATCTCCCGCTGGATCAGGTCCTGGATCTCGCCGATCTCGAACTCCTCCCGGCCGGCGCATCGCGTGATCGCCCGGACGGTCCCGCCGGTTCCGAGAAGCGTGTCGTACGCCATGAGCTGATCGGAGAGATGCTCCCTCAGAGCCGACGCCACCTTGCGGCGGCCTTCCCGGACGTACTCGCACATGTCGCGCGTGCGGCGGAGCTGGCAGTGCAGCCGGATGGCGCCGACGGGGATGCTCGTCTTGCGGGTCGAGGCGTGGGTGAGGTACTCGATGAGCTCGAGGCTCCCCCCTCCCAGGTCGAAGAGCGCTGTGGGATACGCCTCCACCATGCTGCGGAAGCCGGTCTCGAGCAGAAACGCCTCGATGCCCCCCTCGATGATCTGGATCTTGAGCCTGAGATCCTCCCAGAGGATCCGCTGGAGGACCTCGGCGTTCTGGGCTTCCCGCAGGGCCGCCGTGCCGACGGCGGCGACCGTCTCGAAGGGGATTTCCGGAAACTGCTGCTGGAATTCCCGGAGCGTCCGCAGGCAGTGGGAGACGGTGCCGGGGCTGATCCTCCCCTTCTCGAAGACGTCGTAGCCCAGATCCCAGGGGACCTTGATCTCCCGCTCCACCTCGCCGGCGTGCTCCCCGCCTGGAGGCACCACGTAGAGCTTGATCGTGGTCGACCCCAGCTCCAGGAATCCGTTTTTCCGGGTATAATTGGGCGGCATCGCGCGCTCCCCGCGCCGGTCTTTCCGAGGGTCTGGTGGCGTCGGGCTGCGCCGACGGCGTGCATTAGAATACACCGCCTGGGCAGACCGGCCCTGAAAAACCGTGTGAATCTCGGTGGAAGTTTGCATGAAAGCCTCGCCGCGAGCAACTGGAGCCCATCACGGGGCCATCCTGGCTCAAGCTTTGGTCCTGGCTGTACTTGCCGGCTGCGACCACTCGCCGAACCAGCTGGTCGACCGCATCCAGATGGTCTCGGGAGACAACCAGTGCGCGCTGGCGGGAGAGCTTCTGCCCGAGCCCTTGACGGTCCGCGTCCTCGGGCCCTTGACCCGCGACTTCCTCGGCCGCAACGGTCCCCGGTCGCCGGCGGTCGGCGTCGAAGTGACCTTCGAGGTGGAGAACCTCGAGGATGAGGAAGAGCCCGGGGACGCCCCCTCCGCCCAGGGAACGGGGAGCGACCCGGCCGGCAGCCCGGCCACGGCGCTGATGCCCTATCCCACCCTGCTGGACGAGGAGGAGAAGCCGGGCGAGCTGCCCAGCCGGATCCGGGTCCTGACGGACAGCTCTGGCGTCGCTTGCGTGCGGGTCCGGCTGGGATCGCAGAACGGCGACTGGAGGATCGAGGCGGTCGCCGCTCGTTCCCGCGCGGACAGCAAGCTGGCCAAGGAGCACTTCCGGCTGGTCACCGGGGTCGAGAAGCTCAGCGAGATCAAGGAGGCCAACGTCGGCGAGAAGGTCCCCCTCGAGCTGCGCATCGCCGAATGGGTGGCGGAGACGGGCGAGCTGCGCGACCTCGACGATCGAGAGGTCTACTTCCGCATCGTGGGACAACCTTCGGGCGTCGCAGAGCCCGCCGCGATCAGCAACCAGCGCGACAAGACGAACAAGAAGGGCATCCGCGGCGGCAGCTCGCTGACGCTGGGTGACCAGACGGGAGTCTACTACGTGCTCGCCGAGGTCGAGCCCTACCGGGAGAAGCTGAAGGAAACGAGCGCGGGGAGCGATGGCGCCGCCGGTGCTCCCCTCTACCGTGAGGACAAGCCGATCCGGGGCATCCTCTTCCGCTTCGTGGCGATGGACTGGCCCCAGGTCGCGCTGAAGATCCTGGGCGGAGCGCTTCTCTTCCTCATCGGAGTCCGCTTCTTCGGAAGCGGCTTCCTCCTCATCCTGAGCGCCCGCCTCCCCCTCGAGGAGAACCCGTGGACGGCGAGCCGCAGCCTGCGGTATCTCGGCGGCGTGGCCGCGGGCGCGGCCTTCCAGTCCTGGTCGACCGTCTCGTCCCACCTGACTAGCTTCGCCAACGGAGGGTTCCTCACCGCGAAGGCGGCCCTGATGCCGCTGCTCGGCGCCAGCCTCGGCGCGACCGTGCTGCCCCAGATCCTCTCCCTCGAGCTGAGCTTCCTCAGCGTTCCGCTCCTCGCCGTCGGCATCTTCCTCTTCCTCCTGCCCCGCACCCGCGGCACCCATGCCTGGGGCTGGGCCGGCCTCGGCCTCGGCCTGCTGCTCGCCAGCTGGAGCATCCTCGGCGAGGGCATCGGCCTCCTCGCCCTGAGCGACAACTTCCGGAGCGAGATGTTCCCCGAGAACGTCGATTACTCCCGCTACGACTTCGACCTCGTCCGCAGCTTCTTCGCCGCTCTCCTGGTCGGCTTGACGGGCGGATTCCTGCTGCGGACGTCGAACCTGATCGTGGTCTTCGCGATCCTGCTGAGCGCCAAGGGTCTGATCGATCCGGCCACCGCGATCCCCCTCATCTGCGGAGGCAACCTGGGGGCGGCTCTCATGCTCTTCGCCAGCTCCATCTTCAAGCTCCAGGAGGCCCGGCGGATCGGTCTCGCGGGGCTCATCTTCCACGCGTCGACCGCGCTCGCGATCATCGCGATCTCCTTGATCCCCGTGCGCGGCGCCTCCCTCTTTCTCTGGCTGGTCGATGTCGTCACGCCCGGAGCGCTCATCCACCCGATTCCCGAAAGCGTCGGCCAGCATCTGGCGAGCGCGCACTCGCTCTACAACCTGCTCGGCAGCTTCTTCTTCCTGCTGTTCCCCGCGCTGCTGATGAGGCTGATCGACCGGTGGATGCCGCCGCGCAAGGCTGCGGAGGAGGTCAAACCCTACAAGCTCGATGCCGACCTCATCCCCGTGCCGTCTCTGGCTCTCCGGCAAGCGACGCTCGAGGTGGTGTACCTGACGGAGCTCTGCGAGAAGTCCGTGGCGGAGGCGTTCGACTCCTTCCGCTACGCGGATCTCCAGCTCTCCGATCATCTCCTCCGCCGCGGCGAGACCATCCGGGAGGGCCAGCGCGATGCCGTCGGCTATCTCGTGCTGGTGGCGGAGAACGAGCTGTCCAGCCACGATGCGCGCCGGGTCGAGATCCTCCAGAGCACGGTCAGCGGCCTCGCCGGCATCGCAGCCTGCGCCGAGCGTCTGCGCGATCTCTCCAGCCGCCGCATCCAGGAACGGATCGACCTGCTGGAGGATGCCGAGCGGGACCTGGGCGAGGTCTACGACCTCGTGATCACGCAGTTCGACAACGTCGTCACGCTTCTCCAGAAGCGGACCTCTCGGGTCGAGGAGAATACCCTCAAGCAGATCGAGAGGATCGCGATCTTCCGGTCCCGTCTCGAGGCGCAGTCGCGCAAGCGCGTCGAGAGCATGGAGAGCGAAGGAGTCGCGCGGACCGCGGTCTTTCTCCACTCCCTCATCCTCCAGGAAGCGTTCGAGCAGCTCTTCCTCATCGCCTCCCACCTCTCCCACATCGCGGGACGCATCCGCATGCTCTCCTGAAGCAGCAGAGTGTCCGCAAAGGGCTCCCTCCGCCTCGGGCAGCACGCGGGCGCAGGCGCCCGGGCCGGACCCCGCATCAGAGCTCGTCGAGCTGCGCGCCGAGCTCCGCGGCATCCGCGACGGGACGCCGGCAGGTGCGCCCTCGGCAGACGTACGCGGTGACGCGGCCGCCGAGCGCGACGCGGCCTTCGAGGAGCGGAGTCGCGGCGGCGAGACGCGCGGCCTCGGCGTCGTCAGAGGCGTGGACGAGAACCCTGGAGGGGAGGAAGCGCCGGTGCACCTCCCGGATCATCGCCCGGGTGGCGGCGTCCTCGAGAGGCCCGATCACCACGATCTCGAGCGGACTCTGCAGCGTGAACTCCACTCCGCAGAGGAGCTGCGAGCAGGCGTGGGGAGCCTGCTTCACGAGGCGCGGCGCGGCCGAAGCCATCCGATCGAGAGGCCGCGCGAGGCGCGCATCGCCGGTGAGGACCGCGAGCCGCCGCAGGGCGACGGAGGCCATCGAGTTGCCGGACGGGATGGCGCCATCGTGAAAGCTCGCGCGGCGCACGATGAGCTCCTCGTGATGCCGCGAGCTGGAGAGGAAGCCGAGGCGCTCCTCGTCCCAGAAGAGGTCCACGATCTCTCGGCCGAGCCGGATGGCCCACTCGAGCCAGCGCGGATCGAGGCTCGCCTCGTAGAGATCGAGCAAGCCGTCCGCCAGGGAGGCGTGGTCCTCCAGGAATCCGTCGATCCGGGCCTCGCCCTCTCGATAGCTCCTGCGGAGGCGGCCATCGATCACCATGCGGCTCTCGATGAAGCTCGCGGCGGCCACGGCGGCCTCGAGGTACCTCGCGTCCCCCATCACCTGATGGCCGCGGGCCGCGGCGGAGATCGCGAGGCCGTTCCACTCGACGAGGACCTTGTCGTCGCAAAGCGGCTGCGGGCGCTGCGCCCGGATGGCCAGGAGGTGCCGGCGGCTCTCCCGCAGCCTATCCTCCACCGCTGCCGCCGACTCGCCGCGGCGCTCCGCCAGCTCCGCAGCGCCGCCTGCGCAAGCGGCGTGAAGGACGCTCGCCGGCCCCTCCTCGAAGTTGCCGCCGGCGGTCACTCCGTACATCTCGCAGAAGAGCCTGCCCCGCTCCTCGCCGAGCGCGGCGAGGATCTCGGCCAGCGTCCAGACGTACGTCCTGCCCTCCTCCCCCTCCGCATCGGCATCCTCGGCGGAGAAGAAACCCCCTTCGGGACTCTGGAGCCGCCCGATCACGTAGTCGAGCGTCTCGCGGGCCGCCTCCAGATACCGAGCCTCCCCGCTGATCCTGCAGGCATCGAGGAGAGTGCGCGCGATCAGCGCGTTGTCGTAGAGCATCTTCTCGAAATGGGGCACGAGCCAGAAGCGGTCCGTCGAGTAGCGGTGGAAGCCGCCGCCGAGATGGTCCCGCATGCCGCCCCGCAGCATGTGGTCGAGCGTCGCGAGCGCCATGCGCCGGGCGTCCTCCATCCCCGTGCGCCGCGCGTAGCGCAGCAGGAAGTCGAGGTTGGTCGGCGCCGGGAACTTGGGCGCATCGCCGAAGCCGCCGTGGGACTCGTCAAAGGACCGCCGGTACCAGCGGTAGGCTGCATCGGCGGAGGGCGCTTCCCAGCCGGAGCCGGAGGCGGCGCCCGGCTCGGCAGGCTCCTCGAGCGACTGGAGGACGCCGGCCACCTGCCGGGAGCTCGCGGCGAGATCCGCGCGGCGGGTGCGCCATAGATCGGACACCCTCCGGCAGAGCAGAA
>JAFGKN010000040.1 GCA_016928605.1 Planctomycetota bacterium
AGCTGAGGTGCTCGGCGAGCCGAAGCCCTCTCCGCACTGTCTCCCGCGCCGCGTGCTCGAGCGGGGCTCCGGCGCCCGCGCGCCGGACCGACCACTGGCTGGTGCTGCTCTGGGTCGACGGCCGGCCGAGGGCGATGTTCTCCGCGCTGCCGGCGGCGTAGACCTCGACCTCGTCGAGGTGGAAGTAGTCTGTGGATGGCAGCTCGAGGCGGACATAGCGCGCGGGTTTGCCCCCCATCTCCACGCGCAGCGGCTTTCCATCCGCATGGCCGAGGAAGACCGTGCCGTCGTGCTCGTAGGCCGGCTCGAACGTGCGGCCGTCCTCCGAGAGGAGGATGCGGATGCGGGCGCTCCGAGCGGCGAAGTCGGTGCGGTTGTAGATCTCGATGCGATCGAGGGCCGCCCGCCGCTCGAGGTCCACCTGCCACCACGGCCGGACCTCGTGGAGGGTGTGGAATCCCCACTGCCCGTTCTTGATCCCGTCGCAGCCTCCGGCGGCGTCCTCCTCCGGCGCGACGCGTCCGGACTCGGCGCCCGGGCGGAGGCGCAGCTCCGCCTGGCGGATCCAGTCCGCGACGAGCGCATCGTCGCGGCTCTCCGCCGGCTGCTCCGCGGCGCCGCGTTCCGCCGCCGCGGCCGGAGTCGAGCCGGAGATGGAAAGCAGGACGAGCAGGGCGAAGGCGGCGAGGACCGCGCGTCGGAAGACCGTCATCAGAGCGCTCTCCGGAATCCGAGGAGCCGCCGCGCTGTCTCGCGGGCAGCGGCCAACGAGGATCACACCGCCATGGTAGGGACTCCGCCGGCCGCCGGCAAGGATCACTCGGCTACCTCGATCGCCGCCTCGCGGCGGACCTCGTGCACCGCGCCCTTCCACCGCAGCGAAGGATCGCCGAAGCCGTGGTAGACGCGGATGCGCCGGGACACCTCGAGGGTCTCCCCGTCGAGCGGCTTCAGCGTGAAGAGAGCGCCGCGCTCGTACTCGCGGCCTCCCCACCGCCTCGCCGCGAAGGCCGCGAAGCGCGGGCCGTCGACGACGATTCCCCAGGGGCCGAGCATCACGCGGCCTCCGTGCTTCGAGTCGACCTCGGCGGAGCTCTCGCCGAAGTTCGCGATCACCGCGGTCGCTCCGTCGCCGCTTCCATAGACGGCGCGGCGCACGCTGCGGTCCTCGGTGAGGAACTCGAGCTTCTCGAGCCGCTCGTGCGCGGTGGCGGCGTGGAGCGGTCCCAGGATCTCGTGCGTGTTCTTGATGAAGGCGTCGAGCGGATGCATCCCCTCGGCCCAACCCCCGCCGGAGCGGTTGTAGATGGACCGGTCCGGTCCGGCCCCATCGCGCTCGAAGCGGATCTCCGGCTCGAGGACGAGCCGCCCCAGCTTCACTCGCTGCTGCGAGTCGGCGCCGCTCAGGGGGGCCCGCGGTCCGCTCGCGCTCTGGAAGAGACCGGCGTAGACGTCGACCGACTGCCGCCGCACCGCGTCGGGGACGCTCACCCTGTGCGGCCCGATCCGGACGGTGTCGCCAGCCTTCCAGCTCGACGTCGGCGGCTCGGGGGAATGATCGTCCTGGAAGAGGATCTCTCCGGGCGCGGCGAAGTGGATGAAGATCCTCCAGTCGCCGCGGACTTCCTCCTTCACATCCCAGGCGTAGGCGATGCGCAGCGAGCGCGGTCCCTCGGCCTCGAGGCTTTCGATGCGCGGCAGGATCTCGAGCGTCTCCGGACCCTCGGGGCTCGCCTCCTTCCAGTAGAGGTGGTCGGGGACGGAATGGTAGTGGAGGGGGCGCGCGCAGAGCGCGTGGTGGGCGACGTACTCCGCCGCGGCCTCTCCCGAGTACCCGTACTTGCCCCAGCAGATCTGGCAGTCGTGATAGACCATCTCCCAGAAGGGGATGACGACGGCGCCGAGCGAGGCGGGATCGAGGTTGTGGTAGTACTTGCCGGAGACGCCGACGAGGCCCTCGAAGAAGTCGCTGTGGGGCAGCGCCCACTCCCTGCCGCACTCGCTCCCGAAGAGCCCGAAGACCTCGCGCGCGTAGTCGCTGAGGCGGATCTTCCACGCGATGTCGTCGTCGCGGCTCAAGGGATGCGCGGGGTCGTGGCACTCGCGCGGGCCGACGGCGTAGGTCGTGTCGATGAAGTAGCTCTGGACGGGAAAGAGCTCGTGGATGCCCGGCAGGTTCTGGGGGCGCCTGGCGAGCTCGAGCTGCTTGGGAGCGCAGACCATGTACGCGCGCCCTCCGAGCCACCGCCCGCCCTGGATGAGCGAGCCGTCGGGCCGCTTCTCGATGGCCGCGGGATCCCAGCTCTTCGCGTCGCGGTACATGTCCTGGTAGTTGTCGTGCAGGCAGCCGACGTAGCCGAGGCTCTGGATCCTCCGGACGGCATCGGCGAGCGCCTCGTTGCCTCCGCACTCCGGGTTCGCCGGCAGGTTGTCGGGATGGCGGCAGTCGTAGCCTCCCTCCGTCCAGCCGCCCATCATGAAGAGGCAGCGGTCGATCTCGAGGTCTCTCCTCAGGTGCTCGGCGATCTGCGCCGCCTCGTCGAAGGTCCAGCGGACGCGGACCGACTCCTCCGCCGTGCTCTCCTCGTTCATGCGGCGGGCGAGGCAGGTCCAGAGCTTGAAGTTCGA
>JAFGKN010000352.1 GCA_016928605.1 Planctomycetota bacterium
GAGACCGAGGAGATCAAAAACATCCGCAGGTCGATCATCGAGATGCTCTTCGTCGAGGGGAATCACATCTGCCCGTCTTGCGAGAAGAGCGGCAACTGCGAGCTGCAGGCCCTCGCCTACCGCTTCGGCATCGCAGCGCCTCGCTTTCCGTTCATGTTCCCCAAGAGGGAGGTGGAGGCGTCGCATCCGGACATCCTCATCGATCACAACCGCTGCGTCCTCTGCGCGCGCTGCGTGAGGGGATCGAGGGATCTGGACGGCAAGCACGTCTTCGACATGGTGGGACGCGGCATCCACCGGCGGGTCGCGTTCAATGCGGAGGCGCACCTCGCGGACACCAATCTCGAGCGGACGGACAAAGCGGTCGGCCTCTGCCCGGTCGGAGCCATCCTCACCAAGCGCGTCGGATTCAAGGTCCCTGTCGGCGAGCGGATTTACGACCAGAAGCCCATCGGCTCGGATGTCGAAGCGCAGCCTGCCGCGAGGAGCTAGGAAGAAGCCATGAGCGAAAAACCCAAGATCGCGACCACTTCCCTCTGCGGGTGCTTTGGTTGCCACATGTCCATCCTCGACATCGACGACCGCATCCTCAAGCTCGTCGAGCTGATCGAGTTCAACAAGTCGCCCATCAACGACATCAAGAAGTTCACCGCGAGGTGCGCCATCGGCCTCATCGAGGGCGGCTGCTGCAACGAGGAGAACGTGCACGTCCTCCAGGACTTCCGCAAGCACTGCGACATCCTGATCTCGGTCGGGGAGTGCGCCAAGACGGGTGGGATCCCCGCGATGCGCAACCCGATTCCGCTCCGGGAATGCCTGGAGGAGGCCTTTCTGAACGGCGTGACCGTGCACAACCCGACGGGGACGATCCCCGACGATGCGGAGATCCCGCTCCTTCTCAACAAGGTCTATCCCTGTCACGAGGTCGTGAAGATCGACTACCACCTCGGCGGCTGTCCTCCGTCGGCGGACACCATCTGGGAAGCGCTCGTGGCCCTCTTGACCGACAAGCCCGTGAAGCTGCCCTACCAGCTCATCAAGTACGACTGATCGAATCCGATACGCAGTGGAGGAATCAAAGGTGTCGTCATCCAACGGCATGAAGCGAGTCGTCATCGAGCCGGTGACTCGCGTCGAGGGCCACGGCAAGGTCACGATCCTGCTCGACGAGGAAGGCCGCGTCCACCAGGCTCGCCTGCATATCGTGGAATTCCGCGGCTTCGAGCGGTTCATCCAGGGGCGCCCCTACTGGGAGGTGCCGGTCCTCGTGCAGCGCCTGTGCGGCATCTGCCCCGTCAGCCACCATCTCTGCGCCGCGAAGGCGATGGATGTCATCGTCGGCGCCGACAAGCTGACTCCCACCGCCGAGAAGATGCGGCGGCTGATGCACTACGGCCAGACGTACCAGTCGCACGCTCTGCACTTCTTTCACCTGGCCTCGCCGGACTTGCTCTTCGGCTTCGGCTCCGACCTCAAGGAGCGCAACGTGATCGGCGTCGCCGCGAAGTTCCCCGAGCTGGCCGTCCAGGGCGTGATGATGCGCAGATACGGCCAGGAGATCATCAAGGCGACCTCCGGCAAGAAGATCCACGGCACCGGAGCCATCCCCGGAGGCATCAACAAGAACCTTTCGGTCGCCGAGCGCGACGTATTCCTCCAGGAGATCGACAAGCAGCTCGAGTGGAGCCGCGGAGCGGTGAAGATCGCCGCCGACTACACCGCCGAGAATCTCGAGGTCGCCAAGACGTTCGGCTCGTTCGACTCGAACCACCTGGGGCTGGTCGACGCATCGGGCGGGATGGACCTCTACGACGGCGGCCTGCGCGCTGTCGATGCCCAGGGGAACAAGATCTTCGACCACATCGCCCCCAGGGACTACACGAAGTACATCATGGAGGAGGTCCGCCCCTGGTCCTACATGAAGTTCCCCTTCATCAGGTCCGTGGGGCCGCAGGATGGCTGGTACCGCGTCGGACCGCTCGCGCGGGTCAACATCTGCGACTCGATCGACACCCCCGAGGCGGAGAAGGCCCGCCGCGAGTTCATGGCGCTCACCGGAGGCAAGCCCAACAACCTGACGCTGGCCTACCACTGGGCGCGCATGATCGAGGTCCTGCACTCCATCGAGAAGATCCAGGAGCTGCTCCACGATCCGGACCTGCAGGGCACCGATCTGGTGGTCCAGGGCGAGCGGCGCGAGGAGGGGATCGCGATCCTCGAGGCCCCGCGCGGCACCCTCTTCCACCACTATCGCGTGAACAAGAACGACCAGGTCGAGATGGCCAACCTCATCGTCTCGACGACCAACAACAACGAGGCGATGAACCGGGCCGTTCAGAAGGTGGCGAACGACCACCTCTCCGGCGTCGAGATCACGGAAGGCCTTCTCAACCACGTCGAGGTGGCGATCCGGGCGTATGATCCCTGCCTCTCCTGCGCCACGCATGCTCTGGGTCAGATGCCGCTGGTCGTGGAGCTCTTGGACCACGAGGGGCGGATGCTGGACCGCAAGGTCAAGGACTGAGTCCGCGATGTCTTCTCCCGTCAGGTTTCTGGTGATCGGCTACGGCAATCCGGGCCGGCTCGACGACGGTCTTGGCCCCGCGCTGGCGGAGTCCCTCGACCTCGCCGGCTCTCCGGGCCTGACCATCGATGCCGATTACCAGCTCACGGTGGAGGACGCTGCCGCAGCGGCGGAGCATGACGTGGTCGTCTTCGCCGACGCCTCGCTCTCCGGACCCGAGCCGTTCTTCGTGGAGCGGGTGAAAGGGCGGAGCGACCTGGGGTTCACGTCCCACGGCGTGGATCCCGCCGCGGTGATCGGCCTGGCTCGCGACCTCTTCGGAGCCGAGCCGAGGGGGTATATCATCGGGATCCGGGGATACGAGTTCGACGCGTTCGGAGAGAGGCTATCGGAGCAGGCGCGGGCCAACCTGGAGGCCGCGAGGGAATTCCTGACCGGCGTGCTCGCCCGGCGGGATGCGGCGGCTCTCGACCGCCGCTGCGGCCCGGAGAGGAGAGCGGATCGCGCAGCTTCGTGAATCGGAGTTCATCATGAAAGATGGCAAGTACCTGATCCTCTGCATCGATGACGACCTGGACATCCTCGACAACCTCGAGCTGGTCCTCGAGGCCAACGGCTACGAGGTGGCCAGGGCCCGGACGGGAGAGGAGGGGCTCAAGAGCTACAAGCAGCAGGAGCCCGACCTGATCATCGTCGATCTGATGATGGAAGAGGTCGATGCGGGCACGAGCTTCGTCAAGGAGCTCAAGGCCATGGGCAGCAAGGTGCCCATCTACATGCTCAGCTCGGTCGGAGACCACCTCAACCAGAGCGCCGACTACTCGGCGCTCGGCCTGACGGGCGTGATCCAGAAGCCGATCGCGCCGGAGACGCTGCTCAAGATCCTCCGCACCAAGCTCAAGTAGGGCTCCGGCGGTCGCCGCCGCCCGACCCGCCGTTCGTTCCGCGATCGAGAGATGCCGGACATCGTCTACTTCATCGATCCTCCAGTCTCGCCGGTCGACTCGCTGGAGCTGCTCCCCGAGGAGCGCTCCATCCTCGAGACGATCAACCGGAAGGTCGCGGCGGC
>JAFGKN010000353.1 GCA_016928605.1 Planctomycetota bacterium
CACGACGATCACCGCAGCGCTCTTGCTGCTCGCCAGTTCACTACGCGCCGCGCCGCCCGAGATCTCGCCCGAGGCGCGCGCTATTCTCGACAAGGCCGTCCAGGGCATGGGAGGGGAGGCCGCTCTCTCCCGCGTCGAGAAGCTGCGCATGAGCATCCGAGGGACCTACCAGTCCGGCCCGATCAGCTCGCCGTACACGTCCGAAACCACGCTCGCGTTTCCGGATTGCGTGCTCTGGGAGATGGACATGGTGGATTTCAAGGCCTCGATGGGGGTCGACGCCGGCGCCCCCTGGTCGCAGTTCATGGCGCCACCCGCACGGCTGAAGGGAGCGATCAAGGAGAGTCTCCTCGAGTGGATCCTCCACTACAAGGCGATGCTCGTTGAGCCTCTTCTCGAGCAGGAGGACATCAAGATCTCGGTGGCGAGACCTCGTGAGGGAAAGAAGGCCGGCAAGAATACCGGAAAGAAGAGCGGCAAGAAGGCCGCGCCGGCCGTGCCCGGCATCCGGCTGGAGCTCCCTTCGGGGCGACGCCTCGTCCTCGGCTTCGCCGCCAGGGGGGAAACCCTTCGACTCGCCACGATCCGCGGTGACGTCCTGCTCATGGACGGAAGGAAGGCGCGCGTCCAGGTACGGCTCACCAGGCCCAAGCGATTCGGCGACATCACCTTCCCCTCCATCATCGACAGCCGTACTCTCTGTGATGGAAAGCTGGTCGAGACGATGCACGAAGAGGTCATTGCGATCGACTGGAGCCCGGAGGTGAAGGAGGGTGCGTTCCGGATGCCGGAGTTCGACAAGGCTCTCCTGAACCCACGGGTCAAGACGACGGAGCCAGTGAAGGGCCTGATGATGGTGCACCAGGGACCGTACGACGAGATGGGAACGACCATCGAGAAGCTCAAGACGGCCGCCCAGGAAGCCGAGCTCCACCGCCACGACTCCTACGTCGCGATCTACCTCAACAATCCCAACATGGTGAAAGATCCCTCCGAGCTGAGGACGGAGATCATCCTGCCGGTGATGATGATGGGACCGCCGCCCGAGAAGCTGCCCGAGGGCATGTCGGTGAAGGAGCTGCCCGCCGCCGAGGTCGCATCGAAGATGGCTCGGGGCGAGTACGGGAAAGCGGATGTGCAGGCGCTGATGGACCTCTTCGCCTTCATCGGGACCGAAGGTCTCCAGCCCGCTGGATCGCCCCGTATGGTCTACTTCCACGACCCGGAGGCCACCGTCGTCGAGGACCTGACCACCGAGGTCCAGATCCCGGTTCAGGAGAGGTAATCGCGCTTCGCCCGGCGACGGAGGATCTCCCTCCGACTCTCGATCACTGACGAGGAATGACCATGACCGCTGGGAAACTCTGTGTCGCTTTGTTCGCTTTCGCTTGCTCTCTCCCGCTGCCCCATCCCGCGCGCGCTCAGGGAAGCCGTTCGGACTACGAGCGCGCCGGAAAGCTCCGCGAGATGACGGAGGGCAAGGTTCTCAACGAGCGCATCGACGTGCACTGGTTCGCGGGCGGCGACCGGCTCTGGTACCGGCGCGATCTCGCCGGCGGCGGGCGCGAGTTCATCGTTGTCGACGCGGTAGAGCGCAGCCGCAAGCCAGCCTTCGACCACGAGAGGATGGCGAAGGCGCTGTCGGAAACGCTGGGCAAGCCCTGCACCGCGAGGGAACTCCCCGTGGAGCGGATCGAGTTCCTGGAGGGCGAGAACGCTCTACGCCTCGCCGCCGAAGAAGGACGCGGCCTTCGGTGCGACCTCGAGACGTACGCGCTCACGCCCGCGGATGCGCCGGCTGCTCCCGAGAGGCGCGATCGGGGGCGGGGGCGAGGGCGCTTCCGCCAGCCGCGCGAGCGCAGCCCGCAGAGGAGCGAGAAGTCTCCCGACGGCAAGTGGGAGGTCTTCGCCCGCGGGCACGACATCGCCCTCCGCAGGCTCGAATCCGGCGAGGAGCTCCCGCTGACCAGCGATGGAGCGGAAGGCGACGGCTACGACGCGCGCGTCTTCTGGGCGCCCGATTCGCAGCGGTTCATCGCGATCCGCACGAAGGAGGCGCCGGAGCGCGAGATCCACTTCATCGAGTCATCCCCCAAGGATCAGCTCCAGCCGAAGCTCCATTCGATGCCGTACCGAAAGCCCGGGGATGACCTGCCGCTCTGCCGCCTGAGCCTCTGCCTTGTGGACGGGCCCAGGCAGATCCCTCTCGATACTGCGCTTTTCCCGACTCCGTGGGATCTGGGCGAGTACCGCTGGGAGCCGGACTCGGGGCGCTTCACGTTCCTCTACAACCAGCGCGGCCATCAGGTGCTGCGCATCATCGCGGTCGACGGGTCGACGGGCGAGACGCGCGCCATCGTCGACGAGGAGTCGAAGACCTTCATCGACTACGCCGGCAAGAGGTTCTCGCACTACCTCGAGGAGGCGCGCGAGATCATCTGGATGTCGGAGCGCGACGGCTGGAACCACCTCTACCTCTATGACGCGAACAGCGGTCAGGTGAAGAACCAGATCACGAGGGGCGAGTGGGTCGTTCGGGGAGTCGACCGCGTCGACGAGGAGAAGCGCGAGATCTGGTTCCGCGCGGGCGGCATCTACCCCGATCAGGACCCCTACCACATCCACCACTGCCGCATCCGCTTCGACGGATCCGGGCTCCTCATCCTCACCGAGGGCGACGGGACGCACTCCGTCGAGCCATCGCCTGACGGGCGCTTCTTCATCGACACCTACTCGCGCGTCGATCTGCCTCCCGTCGTCGAGCTCCGGAGATTCGACGACGGCAAGCTCGTCTGCGGGCTCGAAAAGGCCGACTGGACGGCTCTCATCGCGACCGGCTGGCGGGTGCCGGAGCGGTTCGTCGCCAAGGGGCGCGACGAAGCGACGGACATCCACGGAGTGATCTACCGTCCCACGACCTTCGATCCGGCGAAGAAGCACCCCGTCATCGAGCAGATCTACGCCGGCCCCCAGGACTCCTTCGTGCCGAAGCGGTTCAGCTCCTACCACTACCCCCAGTCGATGGCGGAGCTGGGCTTCATCACGGTGCAGATCGACGGCATGGGGACGTCGAACCGATCCAAGGCGTTTCACGACGTCTGCTGGAAGAACCTCGGCGACTCGGGCTTCCCCGATCGCATCCGCTGGCTGAAGGCCGCGGCCGAGAAGTACCCGTACATCGATCTGGACCGCGTCGGCATCTACGGCGGCTCCGCCGGCGGGCAGAGCGCCACGCGGGCGTTGCTCGCTCACGGCGATTTCTACAAGGTCGCGGTCTCGGACTGCGGCTGCCACGACAACCGCATGGACAAGATCTGGTGGAACGAGCTGTGGATGGGCTGGCCGATCGGCTCCCACTACGCGGAGCAGTCGAACGTCACCTGTGCGCACCAGCTTCAGGGAAAGCTGCTGCTCTTCGTCGGCGAGCTCGATCGAAACGTCGACCCCGCATCGACGTTGCAGGTCGTCAACGCCTTGATCGCGGCGGACAAGGACTTCGACCTGGTCGTGATGACCGGCA
>JAFGKN010000354.1 GCA_016928605.1 Planctomycetota bacterium
CGGCGATCTCGCCCGACGCGTCGAGAGGACCGTGGAGCACCTCTAGCGAGATATCCTCCGGCCGGAACGAGCCGAGGAGAACGCGGACCTCGATGGGGAGCTCGCTTCCGATCTCCAGCTCGCGCGTCGTGTCCGCCTCGACCGAAAGGATCGCCACCTCGCTCCAGTGCTCCGCGACGAAGCTCTTCCAGGCGGCCAGCGAGCGCGCCTCGCGGAAGTCATCCTTGGCGAGCATGTTGGAGTTGAGGGCGGCCGGCAGGTAGAAGCGCTCTGCATACTCCTCGACCATGCGGTTCGTGTTGAAGTGGGGGCAGATGCTCATCAGAGACGCCTTCATCCGCGCGACCCACTCCCGGGGCACGTCGTCCGGTCCCCGGTGGTAGAAGAGCCGGACGACCTCGTTCTCCAGGATGTCGTAGAGCATCCGCGACTCCATCTCGTCCTGGTAGGTGTGGTCGTCCATCTCCTCGCCGTTGCCGATGGACCAGCCGTTCTCGCCGCTGAAGCCCTCGGCCCACCATCCGTCGAGGATGCTGACGTTCAGCGCGCCGTTGATCGCAGCCTTCATGCCGCTCGTGCCGCTCGCTTCCATCGGCCGGCGCGGCGTGTTGAGCCAGACGTCGGCCCCCTGCAGCAGCTGGCGCGCGACCTCGAGGTCGTAGTCCTCGAGAAAGACGATGCGGTTCTGCAGCTCGGCATCGCGCGAGAGCTGCGCGATCTGCCGGATGATCTCCTTGCCCGGATGGTCGTGGGGATGCGCCTTCCCCGCCATGACGAGCTGGACGGGACGCTCGCGGTCCAGCAGCAGCCGCCGGAGCCTTCCGAGGTCCTTGAGGATCAGGTAGGCCCGCTTGTACGTGGCGAAACGCCTCGCGAAGCAGATGGTGAGCACCTGCGGGTCGAGCACCTCCTCGGCCGAGAGGAGCTTGGAGCTCGGGCTGCCCATCCTCCGGTACTGCCGCTTGAGGCGCTGGCGGACGAAGCTCACGAGCCGGTCGCGAAGGCGTTCCTTCGACCGCCACAGCTCGTTGTCCGGGATCTCGCCCAGCCTCTGCCAGATGCCCCGGTTCATCGGATCGTCGAGCCACTGGGGCCCCATGTGGCGCTCGAAGAGGCGCGCGAACTCGTCGGAAAGCCAGCTCTGGGTGTGGACCCCGTTGGTGACGTGCGAGATCGGCAGCTCGCGCTCGGGGATGCCCGGCCAGATGCGGCGCCACATGCGGCGGGAGATCGATCCGTGGAGCCGGCTCACGCCGTTGGCGTGCGAGGCGAGGCGGAGCGCGAGCACCGTCATGCAGAAGTTCTCGCGCGGATCGTCGGGGTTCTCCCTTCCCAGTCCAAGGAACTGCTCGGGCCGCAGGCCGAGATCTTTCATGTAGTCCTTGAAGTACTCGACGACCATCTCGGGGGTGAAGCGGTCGTTGCCGGCCGGGACCGGAGTGTGGGTCGTGAAGACGTGTCCCACCCGGGTCGCCTCCCGAGCCTCCTCGAAGCTCAGCTCATGGCGCGCCATGAGCATCCGGATCCTCTCCAGGGCGAGAAACGCCGAGTGCCCCTCGTTCATGTGGCAGATCGTCGGCGGGAGACCGAGCTTCTCCAGCACGCGGATGCCGCCGATGCCGAGGAGGATCTCCTGGCGGATCCGCATGTCGAGGTCGCCCCCGTAGAGTCGCGCGGTGATCGCCCGGTCGCCGGGCTCGTTGGCGGCGATGTTCGTGTCGAGCAGAAAGAGCGGCACGCGTCCCACGTCGAGGCGCCAGATCCTCGCGGCGACCTTCCGGAGCGGAAACTCCACCTCGATGGTCACCTCGCGCTTCTCCTCGTCCCGCATGGGAGTGAGCGGGATGTTGTAGAAGTCGTTGTCCGGATAGCGCTCCTGCTGCCAGCCGTCGCTGTTGAGGACCTGGCGGTAATACCCCTGCTGGTAGGCCAGTCCGACCCCCACGAGAGGCAGGCCCAGCTCGTCCGCCGACTTGATGTGATCGCCCGCGAGGGCCCCCAGCCCTCCCGAGTAGATGGGGAGGCACTCGTGGATCCCGAACTCGAAGGAGAAGTACGCGATCCGCATCCGGAGCTTGCCCTCGTAGACGCGGGAGTACCACGTCGAGCGGCTCAGGTACGCCCTGAGCTCATCGTGGACCGAGTCCATGTGGGCGAGGAAGGCGTCGTCGTCCTGGAGGGACCGCAGCCGCTGCGGGTGGAGCGCCCCGAGGAGAGCGACCGGGTTGTGCTCGCACTTCTCCCACAGATCGATGTCGATCCGCCGGAAGAGCGCCACGGCGTTGCGGTTCCAGCCCCAGCGGAGGTTGTAAGCGATCTCCTGGAGCGGCTTGAGCCGCTTCGGGATCCGGGGGACGACCGTGAATTTCTGGATCAACGTCATTCCTCGCTGGCTTTCGGAAAAGGTGACCGAGCCCCGCAGCTGCGTTATCGGAAGGGCGATAGTATAGCCCTCGCCCCGCAGGAGCGCGAGCCGTCCTCGCGCCGCGGGGCGGGCGCACCGGCAGCGACAACGCCTGCGGGCCCGCAGACCCTTATCGGCAGGTCTCGCCGGGATCTTTGCGCTTTTTCCGCGCTCCTCCTCCCCCGGTCTCGAGGAGAGCCGGCCTGGGCGCGATGCAAGGTTTATACTTCCATGGAGTGCTGTCCGTGACTGCCCGGCCCTCCGGCGGGTGGAGCTGCCGAGGCCGGCTCGCAGAGACGGCCCGAGAAGGAGACGCTCTTGCGGATCATCATCGTCGACGACGACCGAGCCCACGGCGAGAGCCTCTCGGATCTGCTCAACTCGAGGGGCCACGAGGCCTGCTTCGCCTCCAGCGGGGAGGAGGCGGAGTGGCTGCTGGGGCTCGTTCGCTTCGACCTGGCCATCGTCGATTGCGACATGCCGCGGCTGTCGGGCCCGCAGGTGGCGCGGCGCCTGCTCGAGCGGGAGCCGGGGCTGCGCACGGCGCTCATGTCGGCCCGTGAGCTCAGCGAGGAGCACCGCCTGGAGGCGGGCTCGCTGCCCTTCATCCCGAAGCCGATCCGCGCGGAAGCCCTCCTCGACCTCATCCACGGCGCCGGATCTCCGCCTGCGTCCGCGGCCGTCGCGGTGCGCGCCGCCTTTCCCCTGCTGCCGGCCCCCCGGCGGAGTCCGGATTGAACCCCATGGCGTCGAGGATCGGATCGCGGCTGGAGCTGCTGCGCGCCTACCTGCTGCCGAGCAGCGTGGCCGACAGCCTGGCGGGGTACGCCGTCGCCGCAGGCGTCGCATCGCTGGAGTGGGAGGCCGGCGCGGTCGCCGCCGCGGCCGGAGCCTCGATCGCCCTCTACGGCTTCGGCCTGGTGACGAACGATCTCTGCGACCTGCGGAAGGACCGCGAGCGAGCGCCTCGCCGGCCGCTTCCGTCCGGCCGCGTCCGTCCGGTGGAGGCAGCCGGGCTGGCCGCGCTCGCCGCCGGCGCCGGGATCCTCCTCGGATGGGCCGCCGGAGCCCTCTTGACCGCCCTGGCCGTGCTCCTCCTCGCATTCCTCTACAACGCCGGCGGCAAGCGGGTGGCGGTGGCCGGAAACCTGCTGATGGGCGGCTGCCGCGGAGGGAACTTCCTCCTGGGCGCCGCCGCTGCTGCCGGCGAGCCTCAGGTCTTCCGCTCGCCGGCCGTGCTCGCGGCGGCTCTGGCCCCCGCGCTCTTCATCGCCCTCGTCACGGCGGTCAGCATCCTCGAGGATCACCCGTTCCGGCGCCGCCGGCTGCACGCGATCGCGACGCCCATCCTGGGCATCCCGCTCGCCCTCGCAGCCCTGCAACCGCTCGCTGCCGGAGGCTGGCTGAACGCGATCCTCCTCCTCTGGATCCTGATCTCGGCCCAGCGGCTGGCGGCCGCGGGACGAGGCCCCGATCATCCGGCGGCCCTCTACGTGCGGCGCGCCCTGGGAGGCATCTACCTCGTCGACGCCGGCGCCGTCTGGGCCTTCGCGCCTCCATCCGCGCCCGCCCTGGCGGCGATCGCGGCTCTCTACGCGCTCGCGGCGGTGGGCTGGGCGGCTCGCTGGCTCTGGATCTCGCGGGGCGGGGCGGACACGTGAGCTCCCCGTGGGGCGCGGCCCGGCGCTCTCCCCTGCACGCGAGAGCGCGGCTCCCGCCTGCTGGCGATTCCCCTTGGGCCTTGCCGCCGCCCGCGGCTACCATGTTCGCGGCCGCCGCTGAGACCTGAGACCCGCAGGCCGATCTCCCGGCTGTGGATCTCCCGCCAGCCCCTCATCCGCGGCGGGACGGCCCCCGCCAGAGCCAGAGAGAGAACCATGCAGCGAAGGGATTTCTTGCGATCGTCGGCCGCGCTGAGCTCGGGCCTGTTCCTCTCGAGCCGAGGCCTCGCCCGGATCGCCCCCCAGGCCCCTGCAGAGCTCGAGGTGGCGGTGATCGGAGTCGGGACTCAGGGCCTCCAGCTCCTGAAGAGCTGCGCCAGGATCGCCGGAGTCCGCGTCCGCGCCGTGTGCGACGTCTGGGACTTCCACCGCGACAGAGCGGTCCAGCGGCTCGAGCAGCAGGGACTCGAGGTCGCGGCGTACGAGGACCACCGCGCGCTGCTGGACGCCGAGAAGAGCCTCGACGCTGCGATCGTCGCCACGCCGGACTTCCTCCACGTCCCGCAGGCAGCCGACTGCCTCGAGCGCGGGCTCCACGTCTACTGCGAGCGGCCGATCTCCAACGAGGTCGAGGCCGCCCGCCGGCTCGTGCAGGCGGCGGCGCGAGCCGGCAGGCAGCTCCAGATCGGCCATCAGCGGCGCAGCAATCCGCGCTACATCCACTGCGCCGAGAAGCTGCTCGGGGAGATCCAGCTGCTCGGCAAGATCGCGGCCGGCAGCGGCCAGTGGAACCGGTCCGTCGACATCGACCGCGGCTGGCCCCGCCGCCGCGAGATCGAGCCGGCGACTCTCGAGCGGATCGGATTCCGCTCGATGCAGGAGTTCCGGAACTGGCGCTGGTACCGCAGGCTCGGCAGCGGTCCCTTCGTGGAGCACGGCTCCGACCAGATCGATGTCTTCCACTGGTTCCTCGGCGCGCGGCCGACGGCGGTCTACGCGAGCGGAGGAACCGACTACTACGACCCCGAGTCGCACGAGTGGCCCGACACCGTCCTGTCGATCTTCGAGTTCCGCAGCCTCGAAAGGCCTGCGCGAGTCTTCTACCAGACGATCACGACGAACGGCGACTACGGCCACTTCGAGAAGCTCCTCGGCGACGAGGGGACGCTCATGATCACCGAGTCCTCCGGGCGCGTCGGCGTCTTTCGCGAGGCGGCCGCCCCCAGCTGGGAGAAGTGGGTGCGCCTCGAGTACCTCGCGGAGACCGAGCA
>JAFGKN010000355.1 GCA_016928605.1 Planctomycetota bacterium
GCCCGAGGAGCCGGATGCAGTAGTCCTGCACGTCCGGATCTGTGAGGGGGGGCGGGGAGCAATCCCCGTCCCCTACCTCGATCATCCAGTGCCTTGCGCTGGCCGCGGCACACCGGGTGGAGGGGGGCGGGGCGTGGAGAGGAGGTAGCAGGGGAGAGGATCCGTGCTACACTCGAACTCGCCGCGCCGGCCGGCGCCGGAGAACTTTTTCCCAGCGCGGTTTGCAACGGACGGTTGCGCGCCTCAGTCTTCTCCGTAGGCGGCGTCCAGGAGCGGCTCGGCGGAGCCGGGGCTGGAGAGCGACCAGAGAGCGCCCGGATCGGAACGTACCGCGGCGGAGGTCCGGTCGCGGGCCGCGGGAGCGGCTCGGCGGAGCCGCGGCTGGAGATCGACCAGAGAGCGTCTGGACCGGAACGTAGCACGTCGGAGATCCGATCGCGGCCCGCGGGAGCGGATCGGGAGCCGCGTCAGGGACCCCACATCGGGAGGTTGTTGCCACACATGATGCCCACATCGGCGAGAGAACTCATCGGGGCGGGCGGCCTTCTGCGCTCGCGGGTCGGGCCGCGGGGGGAGGAGCGGCCGCGCGAGCGAGGGGCGATCCTCATCGTCGCTCTCGGCGTGCTGACGCTCCTGGCCGTGCTGGGGGCCACCTTCGCCCAGCTCATGAGCCTCGAGAAGAAGGCGGCCGACAACTACGTCGAGGCCCAGCGGATGGATCTGCTGACGAACTCGGCCATCGACACCGTGGTCGCTCGGCTCCACGACTACACCAACCGCCAGTCGTGGGCCTCCTACGCGATTCTGATGAACGAGTGGCTCTTCGCGCTCAAGGGAGAGAAGGACCTGGCGCACGGCCGCGCGGACGTCAGCGATCCGCGCGTGGGCCAGTGGACGACCTACTCCCGGATCGGCGGCAAGCGGTACCGGTACAAGACGAAGGTCATCGACTGCGCGAGCCAGATCAACCTGAACGGGCGCCAGGACAGGCTCGCTCGGATGCTCGACAACCTGGGCCGCGCCATCGAGGGCAGCCCGCGCCTGAAGCGCGAGCCGCGGGTCATCACCAACCCCTTCTACACCGGACCGCACCACGGAGGCCTCAAGGTGAGGGGCGTCGACATCCTCCTCTTCCGACAGAGGCTCGAGGGGCAGAGGTTCCAGTCGAAATCGCAGCTCCGCCAGCTCATCGGCGACGAGAACTACGACCTCGTCAAGGACTTCCTCACCTGCCACTCCTGGGAGGATCCCTTCACCTACCGGGCCGACGACGGAGCGAACGAGGTCCCCGACCTCGCGTCGGGCGGCGTGACCGTCGCGGTGGCCGGACGCGGCGGAGGCGGGCTCGGCGGCGGGGGCCTGGAGATGATGCCCGCGGCGTCGGACAACCCGCGCCTCGCGCACGAGCCGCGTTGCCCCATCAACATCAACACCGCGCCGGAGGAGGTGCTGGTCGCGGCGATCCAGGAGCTGGCCTGCCGGCGGATCTTCCCCTACTCGCAGCTCGGGGGCCTGGGAGGCTCCCTCGAGGCGATCGACCGGAACGCCCAGATCCAGGGCCAGCGCCTCCTCGAGGGGCAGGAGGAGATTCGCGACGTGCGCCCGCGGGCGGTCTTCGTCTACAGCCAGGCGCTCGATTACGGCCGCGCCGTGCGCCTGGCGCGCGAGATCATCGCCCGGCGGAAGAATGTCCTCGGGACGTTTCGGGCGTGGCGGACGAACGAGCCCAACCGCCCCGGCTTCGAGGACTTCGTCGATCTCCTGCCGGCCGATGTGTTTCCCTCCCCGAGCAGCGTCGAGGTCATCGATCCGGAGGATCCCAACAACCGGCGCATCAAAGGTGCGATCCTGAGCGGCGCCGTCTCGCCCGTGGGCCGCCTCTGGGTGAAGGGCAACGCGCAGGGTGCAGCGCGCGCGATCCTCTCCAGCAGGGGCCTTCCGGTGCACGATGCCAACGCGTGGTACTACGAGATGATGAAGGGCATGTTGAAGGCCAACTTCAACCCCAACACACGCATCAACCGCTACAACCCGAATCCCCCCGTGTACGTACCTGTCGACAAGTCGGATCTCGTCTGGTTCGATCCGGCCACGCGCATGTTGAAGAAGGGCCACACCACGGAGTTCTGCTTCGACACGATGGGGGTCTACGAGATCACCACGCTCGGCGAGATGGCAGACCTGGTGAGGGTGGGCTCCTCGGCGGGCGGCTCCACCACGGTGGTCTCCTCCGGAGCGCAGAAGCCCGAGATTTACCCCTTCACGAGGAAGATGCGCACCGTCGTGAAGGTCTACGACGTGCTCCGCCACACGAGCCAGTACCACTTCGAGAAGACGTTCTCGATCGGGTCGCGCACGAGCGCGAGCAACCGCCGCAACGTGGTCACGTGGCCGGAGCCCGTGGAGGCGCTGACGGAGCTCTACACGCGCGGATCCCTGCGCGACGGCCGCGTGGAGCTCGCGGGCCTCCTGGACGCCCAGCGTTTCAACGTTCCGGTTCAGAACCGCCTCGGCCTGGCGGGAAAGCATCCTTCGGTGCTCCTCGAGAGCGGGCTCGTGAGCCGGGATCCGATCTCGATCACGCGGCTGCGCATGGCCATCAGCTCCGGCTCCGGCATCGGGCTGGGCGGCGACCAGGTGACGAACGCGCTCAAGGAGGTCTACGATGCCGACTATTCGCGCGATCGTTCGATCTACAGGCGCATCTACCGGAGGGCGGAGCTCACGCAGATTCCCAACATCGCGACATCGCTCCAGGCGCTCTATATCGATCCCATCGTGAACCGCGAGGCTCTCGGGACGGACCTCTTGCCCGATGGCTTCCACTCCGGCATCACGCGGATGCCTCACCTGGGCAACCGGATGATCGTCTACCCCGCGCGGTCGCGCATCGGCGAAAGCGGCGTCGGCGGCGGCAACCCGACCATCGGCGCCTCCGGGCGGAGCACGCGCGGGCGGAACATCCTCGGCAACGTCCCTTACTACAACGGCGGTCTCGCCTTCTGGGTCAAGTTCGAGTTCAACGGGGACGACCCCGTCTTCAGCGGGCTCATCGGGTGTACCCAGGTCATCCGGGAGGTGGTCCTCGCGCTTCAGGACTTCACCGGCTCGGAGGGGACGCAGTTCTACATCTTCAAGAACTCCGTCGGCCAGCTCCGCATCGTCCGCATGTATTACCACCAGGCTTTCCCTCCCTTCGGAGGCGAGGGCACCACCGGCAGCATCCAGCTCTATCCCGACCCGGGCACCGCAGCCGCAGGCGCGGGCGGCGCCGGGGCCGGGCAGGCCGGGCAGAATCCGATCCTCGAGGAGCTGGATCAGATGAAGTGGATCTCGCGTTCCGACATCCTGTTGGATGTGAGCCACTTCCGGGCCCACGAGTGGCACCACATCGCGGTCGACTGGAACGACCAGAACCTGACGCGTCCGATCCGCCTGTACCTGGACTTCGAGGAGGTCAGGGAAGCCGTTCCCCGCATCGCGCAGGCTCGCGTCGACGGCACGGCGAACTCCTGGGTGCGGCTCAACGAGCGCCAGCCGAAGGACGGCCTGCAGATCGGCGGCATCCTCCGCGACCAGGCGGTCGCGGATGCCGGCATCTTCAAGTGGTACACCAACAGCACGACGACGGGGCAGGGCGGCGGCGTGGTGCTGGTCGCGCCGCAGGTGAAGCGCATCCTGGCCAACGCCACCATCGACGAGATCATCACCTACGAGGGCACCTTCGAGGCGGCGAAGAGCTATTACGGAGGCCGCGGGCAGCCGGGGTACTTCACCAACCAGACCGGCGAGTATGCCAACACCTTCGATATCCCCCTCCCGATGGAGGTCGACAAGATCACGCTGCGGTCGCTCGACTGGACATCCTACTACCCCGTGACGTACACCGACTCGCGCCAGGGCAGCCCGCCGCAGGCGCTCAGCGTGACGCCGATCCTCTGCGAGGTGAACTTCAACTCGCCGCGCAGCCCGCCTGCCCCGCGCTCCGAGCCCTGGCGGCAGCCGACGCTCGACAACTTCATCGCGGGCCGCGACGTCTACCGGCGTCCCAGCGGCCTGAAGGGGACGAACGCCGAGCTGGTCTACATCTTCCGCATGACGGGCGGGCGGGCCCAGACGGGGCGCTCCGCGGGGGGTATCGTCCAGACCCCCGCCATCGACGACGTCACGCTCACGTATTTCCTGCCCACCCCGAAGACCCTGCTCCAGGAGGAGGATTCCTGATGCCCGAGCCCATGTCAGCTTGCCGGGAGTCGGTGCCTGTGTGGCCCCAGCGCTTTCTTCTCGTCGCGGCGCTCTCCGCCGGCATCCTCGTGGCGCTGTCCGTGGCCTCGACGGCCGCGGAGACGAAGAAGCGGGCGTTGCCCTACCCCGCGCTCATGGAGGTCGCGAGCCAGGATTACGTTCCGGCGAGCCGCGGCGCCGGACGGCAGATCCTGCGGCTGAAGCTGAACGTCGGCCGGCACGTGCCAGCGGGGGCTCGCATCAAGTGCCAGCTCGAGGACGCCGGCAATACCATCGCCCAGGGCGTGTTCGAGCTCAAGTCGGAGAACCGCGCAGGCGTGACCTTCGAGTGGAAGCTCGACAAGCCGGTCGATCCCGGCACGTACGACCTGATGATCTCCCTCCCGTCCGATCCCGCGCAGAAGGGTGAGCCGGTCAAGCAGACGAGCGAGGTGCTGCGGGTGATCGGCCTCGACAAGAGGAACTTCCCGCCCAACTACCTGGGGTGGGTCGACATGTTCCCCGGCGCGGTCAAGGTCGGCACCCCGGAGGAGCTCAAGGCGTTCGACGAGAAGATCTGCGCGCTCTACGACAGCTTCGTGGCAGAGCTCATCAAGAACAAGAAGGAGTACGACGACACGCTCGACGCGGTCGAGGCGGGCAAGAAGTTCACGAGCCGGGGCGAGGTCCAGCGCAAGGACCTGGTGGAGTTCGTGCACAAGTGGCGGAGGCAGCAGGGCGAGATGCAGCGGAAGATCAACTCGCTCATCCTCGACGAGCCTGTCATCTTCAGGCGCACCGTCGAGGCCTTCACGGCCCTGACGAACCTCGGCCAGATGGTCTCGCGGGACTCCCTCAGGCGCCTCGAGGCGCTCGAGAAGGCCAAGGGCCTCGAGACGATCGAGATCAAGGCGGATCCCAAGGAGAAGAAGGACGAGGCGCTGGCTCACTTCCGGTGCGACCGCTGGCTCGGCCGGACCGACAAGGAGGCGCTCAACGAGGAGGCCGAGCGCCTTTACAGCGTCGCATGCCCCGAGCCGGAGCCGGAGCCCGAAGAGGCCGCGAAGAAGTCGGGCGATGCCGGCGAGAAGTCGGGCGAGGCCGCGAAGAAGTCGGGCGATGCCGGCGAGAAGTCGGGCGAGGCCGGCAAGAAGTCGGGCGAGGCCGCGAAGAAGTCGAGCGCAGCCGGCCGAAGCCAGGATGGTCTACTGAAATAGGCTCTAAGCGGCGAGCGTTCCGCCGTCTCGGCCTGCAGCGCCGGGTCGTGCGGCGCCGGAGGCTCACCGAGTTCACGTCACGAGCGCGCGGCGATGTCCGTGCGGCAGCGCATCCCCGCGAACCCGATCTTCGCGACGGCCTCATAGGCGCGGCGGCGGGCGACTTCCTGCGTCTCTCCGAGCGCTGTCACCCCGAGCACGCGGCCGCCCGAGGTGACGATCTCGCCCTGCGCGCCGGCGGCCGTGCCCGCGTGGAACACCTTGACCTCGCCGGGAGCGGCCACCTGCTCCGCCTCCTCGAGCCCGGTGATCGCAAGGCCCTTCTCGTAGCTCCCCGGATAGCCGCCCGAGGCGAGCACCACGCAGACCGCGGAGCGGGGGTCCCACTCGAGGGTGAACCGCTCGAGCCCGCCCTCGCTCGCTGCGGCTTCCAGCAGAGAGAGGAGGTCCGTCCCGAGCCGCATCAGGATCGGCTGCGTCTCGGGGTCGCCGAAGCGGACGTTGTACTCGAGGATCTTGGGGCCATCGCTCGTGAGCATCAGCCCGGCGTAGAGAACGCCGCGGAAGGGGATGCCCTCGTCCCGGAGGCCCTCGATGGTCGGAGCGATGATCCGCTCGAGCGCCTGCTGCACGAGAGGCGAGCCGAGCGAGAGATAGGGGGAGTAGGATCCCATGCCGCCGGTGTTGGGCCCCTTGCCGCCGTCGAAGGCGGGCTTGTAGTCCTGCGCCGTCTCCAGGGGGATGTAGCTCCTGCCGTCGGTGACGACGAGGAGCGAGACCTCGCTCCCGGCGAGGCACTCCTCGACGACGATCCTGCGGCCCGCCTCGCCGAAGCGCCGCTCGACCATGATCGCCTCGACGGCCAGGACGGCCTCCCGTCGCTCGCGCGCCACGATCACCCCCTTGCCCGCGGCGAGCCCATCCGCCTTCACCACGACCGGGACGGGGCACGTCTCGACGTGCGTCAAGGCGTCCTCCGCGCGGTCGAAGATCCGGAACTCCGCGGTCGGGATCGACCGGCGCGCGAGGAACTCCTTCAGGAAGCACTTGCTCCCCTCGAGCCGCGCTCCGGCGGCTGGCGGGCCGAAGATCCTGAGCCCTTCGGCCTCGAAGCGGTCCGCGATGCCCAGGACGAGCGGGGCCTCCGGGCCGACGACGGTGAGGTCGATGGACTCGCGACGCGCGAAGGAGGCGAGCCGCTCGATGTCATCGGGCGTGTCGCAGCCGATGTCGACGGCGCGCGCCTCGCGCCGGATGCCTCCGTTGCCGGGCGCGCAGTAGACGTCGACGGCGCTCGCGCCGCGGGCCAGGGTCGAGACGATGGCGTGCTCGCGGCCGCCGCCTCCGACGACGAGCACCTTCTTGCGCCGGTTCATGATGGCTCAGCTCCGGGTCCTTGGCGCTGCTGCGCCCGAGAAGGGGGCCGGCGGCGGGGAATCGCCGCGCCGCTGACGATCGAGACCGGCGGATTGTATCCGAGGATCCGCCGGGCGGGAATGCCTGGGGCGGATGGCGAGAGCTCTCAGCTCGCGGCGCAGCTCTCGACGGAGATCGGCAGCTCTCGGCCGCGCACCACGGTCACCTCCCCCGACGCCGAGATGACGACCGCGAGCGAGCGGGGATGGGCCTCGCAGAAGCGGCGGGTCTCCTCGGGAGCCATGACCAGGAACGCCGTCGAGAGCGCATCGGACTCGGCGGCGGTGGGGGACCAGGACCAGGCGGCGACTCTGGCGGCGGCGGGCTCGCCGCTGCGCGGATCGAGGATATGGGCGCCCTTGCGCAGTCCCGAGCCGCTGATCGCTCCCCGGGTCAGAGACGCGCGGATGATCGGCTCGTGCGGCGGGGCGGGTCTGCGGATCGCGATGGGCCAGCCCGCGGCATCCGGCGAGCCGCAGGCGAGGGCCGTGCTCCGCCCACCGTGAAGCAGCGCGGCGGGCAGGTCCCAGTCGGCGAGCAGGCGCGCGAGAGCGTCGAGCGCGAAGCCCTTGCCGATGCCGCCGACGTCGATGAGACGGCTCTTCTCGATCCACTCCACGGTTCTCAGCCGCGCGTCGAGCCGCAGGCGGGACCGGCCCGCGTGAGGATCTCCCGCCGCCGGACTGGACCGGCTCTGAGCTGGGCTCGCGATGGCGATGTCGAACGCGCCGCCCGTCGCGTCGCGGATCCTCTCGGCCTCGGCGATGCAGTCGAAAGCGCAGCCGCCCGGCCGCAGGGGGCGCCGGGGCGCGGCGCGGTTGATGCGGGAGACCTCGCTGGCGGCGTCGAAGCGGCTGAGCTCGGCCTCGATGCGGTCGAGCTCCTCGAAGGCCTCCCGCGATGCCTGCGCCGCGTACTCCGCATCGCCCCCCTCGACGTAGATGTCGAAGACGGCCCCCATGGCGCGGTGGGCGAAGCGATGGCAATCCGCGAGGATGCGCAGGGATTCACCGTCGGGTCCCATCATCTCTCTCCAGGCGCTCGAGGAGAAGAGCCGGCCCGAGCGGCCGCCGGGCGTCTGCAACCATCCGGCATCAGAGCGCGAAGTCCCGCGCCTCGAGGGCGACCTTCCCTCCAGCGGCCGCCGACTCCATCGCCTTGCGGGCGCTCACGAGCGCGGCCAGGCCGATCTCTCCCGGACAGCGCAGGCGCGCCTCGCCGCGCACCGCGGCGAAGAAGTTCTCCAGGTGCCTCTGGTGCTGCGGATCGTCGATGGCGACGGGCACCGAGTACTCGGTCGGCTTCTCCGTCTCGGTGACGTCGAGGGCGGCGAGGTCCTCCGGGTCCTTCTCCTCCGCC
>JAFGKN010000356.1 GCA_016928605.1 Planctomycetota bacterium
CGCAGCGGCAAGGAGCTGACCCTCCTCCTCAGCGACTTGCACCTGGGGGAGATCCAGCTCGCGCTGGAGGGCTTCCTCCAGCCGAAGAGCCCTCCGTCGTCGGCCGACGACGAGCTCGCGTTCGCGATCAGCGGGCCCGATCTGAAGGGCGCCTTCTCCTCGAGCGGCTACCTCGCCGTCTGCTCCCCCGCTCCGGAGCGGCTCGAGGTCGACAGCGTGGCCGGCGCCACCGAGGTGGCCCTCGGCGAGGGCGAGACCCCGCCGATCGAGGGAGCGGCCGTCGCCCGCCTCTTCGCGATGCCGACTCCGCAGGCGCGCATCGAGCTGCGGTCGATCCCGCAGGGGGGCGCGCTGGAGTTCCGCGGCGCCTGCCTGGTGAAGGTCCTGGAAAACGCGACGACGCTGACCGGGGTCTACTCGGTCCGTGTCATCCACGGCCAGCTCTATCACCTCGAGATCCTGCTCCCCGCCCCGTGGCGACTCGCCTCGGTCCGGACCGGAGCGGAGCCGAAGGAGGCCGCGCCGGCCTTCCGCCACGAGACCGTCGAGGATAGCGGCGAGCGCCGCTTGAGGATCGAGCTGGAGCGGCGAGTCGCGGCCGGATCGTCGATCGAGCTGCGCGTCGAGCTCGAAGAGCCGGAATCCCTCCTGGTGCGCGATCCGGCCCAGCGCGCGCGGACGCTCGCGTTCCGGGTGCCCGTCCTGCTGACGACCGACCAGGCCCGCGTCGAGCGCTCCCAGGTCGACCTGGGCATCTCCCTGGCGCCATCCATCGACGCGACGCTCGTGGAGCAGAGCGGCTGGCAGGTGCTGAGCCTCGAGGAGCTGGGAGGACTCGGCCTGAAGGACGAGCAGATCGTGGCCGGACTGACGTCCACCGCGCCGGAGGGCGAGGTGCGTCTCGACCTGCTCAGCCGGCTCCCGCGCGGCGAGTACCAGGCCGTCACCCACGTGATGGCGCTGGAGAGCCACCGCGCGCGGGTCCGCGCGGACCTGCGGCTCGCCGTCGTCGATCATGCGGTCGAGTCGATCCGCCTGAGCCTGCCGGTGGGCGCCGAGATCGAGCCGAAGGTCCTCGGCGAGGGCGTCCAGGGCATCGGCGAGGCCGAGCCGCTCGAGGGCGGCCGGAGCGTCCGGACCGTCCACTTCGACCGCCCCTGGCTCGGCATGCGACAGATCCGCATCGAGTACGAGCAGGACCTCGTCGAGGAGGAAGCGGCGGCTGCCAGCCGGAAGACGATCCGCAGTCTGCCGCTCGCCGTTCCCACGATCGAGGTGCAGGGCGACTTCGACGGCGAGGAGAGCGTCGCGCTGCAGAGCCAGGGCACCGTGGAGCTGGTCGTCGAGGCGGGCGACCGCCTGCTGCCGATGAGCATCGACGAGCTCCCCGAGTTCGCCGAGGCCTGGAAGGAGGGCCGCCTCATCAGCGCCTACCGGATCCGGAGGGGAGAGGCGACGGGCACGTTCCGGACCTCGATCCACTCCACGGAGCCGGTGCTGCCGAGCATGGCGCGCGAGCTGAAGCTCTCGACGGTGCTCGACCAGAGCGGTGTCTCGTGGACGCGGGGCGAGATGCTCCTCGCGTACAGCATGCTCCAGTACCTGCGCATCCGCCTGCCCGCGGACGCCTGGCTGATCGAGGTGGAGGTGGAGGGCGAGGTGCTGCGCTCGGTCAAGAAGGAGGACGAGCCGGGCCTCTGGTCGATCCCCCTGCCTCCCAGGTCCTACGCCAGCGTTTCCTTCGTCTACGCGCGGCCGCTCGCCGCCGGGGGCGAGGCGGACGCGACCGGGCCGAGCCGCCGACATCTCTCCTCCTCGTGGGGCGGATGGCTCGAGACCGGGCCGCGCTTCCTCGGCGTGGTGAAGGACTCATCGAGCAGCGAGACGCGCGACGTCGAGGTTCCCGTCGGATCGACGCGCTGGGACCTCTACCATCCTCCGGGCTACCGGTTCTTCGTGTCGGGGAGCAATCTCGCTCCCGAGCACCCCGAGCACGAGGAGAGGGCCGCCCACTTCGCGGGGGCCTTCTTCGGACGGCTCCTCACCGGCCGGCTTCCCCTCATCTCCGTGCTCGCTGACGAGCAGCCGGTCCGCCCCTGGGTGCGCCAGGGACTCGGGAAACCGGAGACGTGGGCCGTCGAGGAGGCGCGCGCCGAGCGGCAGACGACGCAGGGAGCCCTGCCCGTGCAGCAGGCGGCCAGCAGCGTGGAGAGGCCGCCCTCGAGAAGCCTGACGCGAAATCTCGTCGAGGGCTACCGGATCGCGTCGGCGAAGATCGGCGGCGAGCCGTGGATCGAGCTCTCCTACCGCTCCTACCGCTGGTGGCGGTTCTCCACGCTCGCGGTCTTCTCCGCGACGCTGGTGGCGGGCCTGGCCCTCGCGCTCCAGGGCGGCCGCAGGGTCTTCTACCGCGCGGTCGGCTACGGGCTCCTCTACCTGACGCTGATCCCGCCGCTGGTGGTCTGGGCGCTCGGCTGGGAATCGCCCTTCCTCCTCATCCCGGTGGCGGAGGGAGCGGTGGCGCTGCTCCTTTGCGCGCTCGGCGTCGAGGCCGCCCGCGCGCTCACCTGCTGGCTGCGCGGCTGCATCGACCGTCGCAGGAGAACCGCCGCCGTCGCGGCCGTGCTGCTCCTCGCGCTTCTCGCCCCGAGCGCGATCGCCGAGGAGCCGCAGCGCGCGCCGATCCGGCCCTTCGACGACACCGTGCTGATCCCCTACGACCCGGACAGGCTCTTCACCGGCGATGACCCCCTGCGGAAGGTCTACCTGCCGTACCAGAAGTTCCGCGAGCTCTGGCTGCGCGCTCATCCCGAGGAGCGGCCGGAGGCGGATCCGCCCGCCGATCTCGTCGTGGGGACCGCCAGGTACGACCTGCGGGTGTCCGGCGAGGCCTATCGCATCACGGGAGAGATCAGCCTCCAGGTGCTCGTCGACGAGTGGGTCGTCGTCCCCCTCCCGTTCGAGCGCACGCAGATCTCGGACATCGCTCTGGACGATCATCCCGTCGGCGTCTCGCAGCGCGACTCCGTCCCCTTCATCACGGTGAAGGGCAAGGGCGTCCACACGCTCCAGCTGGGGCTCTCCGGGTCGATCATCCGCCAGCCGGGCCTCTTCCAGGTGCTCCTCGGCCTGGTGGCCGGCCGGGCGACGAGCGTCCGAGCCGAGCTGCCCGCCGGCGCCGAGCCGCTCCCCGGCGACGTCAAGAACCTCGTCGTCGAGAAGGCGCCCGAGATGACCGCGGTCAGCGCGGATCTCGGCGAGGCCGCGCGCTTCGACGTTCGCTGGCACTTTCCCGGAGTCGAGGGTCAGAGCGCCTCGCAGATCGAGTCGCTCTCCTACAGCGAGCTGGAGCTGGTGCTCGACGGGTATCGCGTCTCGCGCCGCGAGAAGCTGACCGTCAAGGGGCTGGAGGTCGACGCCGTCACCTACCGGGTGCTCGGCGGCTGGAGCCTGCGGCACGTGGCGGCTCCCGAGCTCTCGCAGTGGAGCCTCGTCGAGAAGGATGGCCAGACGCTGCTCGAGGTCTTCTTCGTGCGCCCGGTGCGCGAGATCGAGCTCGCGATCGACGGGTGGGCGCCGCTCGATTCCGAAGCTCGCCCCGTCGCCTCCCTCGGCCTCGGCGGGGCCTCGCGCCAGGAGAGCTACTTCGGGCTGCGGCACGGCGCCCGGCGCAAGTGGGCGGCCAGCGCGCTCGGTTCGCTCCCCCGCGCCGACGAGGCGATGCTGACCGCCGTCTTCGCGGTGCGCGAGCCGCCGTATCTGATCCATCACACCTACGGCAGCGCGGAGGGCGAGAGGGTCTCCGCGGAGCCGGTCTCCGGCGAGGTCGACCTGTCGACGGAGCTGATCGCCGTGCTCCAGCCGCAGCAGATCTTCCTCACCGGCCGCACGCGCTACGAGGTGAAGACCCTCGGTCCTTTCCGCCAGCAGGTGATGCTGCCGGCGGGCTGGAAGGTGCGGCGGGTGGAGGGCACGGCGCTCCGCCACTGGGAGGTGGAGGACGCGGCGGACCGCACGCTGCTGACGGTCCACCTCCAGAGGCGAGCCGTGACCGGCGACCGCGTCCAGTGGTCGGCGGAGCTGCCGCACGATGCCGCGGCGGGATCGCTCTCGATCCCCTCCGTCGTCACCACGACCGCGGA
>JAFGKN010000357.1 GCA_016928605.1 Planctomycetota bacterium
CCTGCGGAGCGGGCCCGAGCTCCTGGTCCGCGGCGGAGCCGCTGTCGATCCTGGAGGCCCTCCAGCTCCTGATCGCCGACCGCGTCGATGTCGTCTTCAACGCGCTCCACGGCCCCGGCGGAGAGGACGGCTCGTTTCAGGGGCTGCTGCGCCATGTGGGGCTTCCGTTCACGGGTCCGGACGTCATCCCGGCTGCGGTGACCATGGACAAGCGGCTGGCGAAGGCGGCCTTGCGGGGAGCGGGCATCGAGACGCCGCTCTCCTTCGACATCCCGGCGGCCGCGCGCGGCCGGGCGGCCGACTGGAGCTCCATCGCCGAGCGCCACCGCGGGCACATGCCCCTGCCGTGGATCGCCAAGCCGAGCCGGCTTGGCTCGAGCGTCGGCGTCGCGGTGTTCGAGACGGTGGAGGAGTTTCTCCTCTGGGGTCGCGGCCTGGACTCCCGGCGCGCGGATCCGCTCGCCGACCCGGCGGCGCTCGACGAGCACATCGTGGAGGAGATGGTCTGCGGGCGCGAGCTGACCTGCGGCGTCCTCGAGACGGACGGCATCGCACAGCCGCTGCCCCCCGTCGAGATCCGGCCGCGCGGCGGCGGCCTCTTCGACTACGAGGCGAAGTACACGCCGGGAGCCTCCGAGGAGACCTGCCCCGCCCCGCTCCCGCCTCCAGAGACGGCGCGCCTTCAGGACCTCGCGGTCCAGGTGCACCGGCTCTTCGCCTGCGACCCCCTCTCCCGGACGGATGTCTTCCGCCTCGCTGACGGACGCTTCACCGTGCTCGAGGTGAACACGCTGCCGGGCATGACGGAGACATCTCTCATCCCGCTCTCCGCGCGCCGGTGCGGGATCGCACTCGAGGACCTCTTCGACGCGCTCGTCGACCACGCCCTCCGGCGGGCTGGACGATCCTCCTGCGCCCGCGAGGCCTTCGTGAATGCAGGGAAGCCGCGGTGAAGTCGATCCGCATCCGGGGCGCGTCCGAGCACAACCTGAAGAACGTCTCGATCGACATCCCGCGCGGGAAGCTGACGGTCTTCACGGGCGTGAGCGGATCGGGCAAGTCCAGCCTCGCCTTCGACACCATCTACCGGGAAGGGCGGAGGCGCTTCCTCGAGTCCCTCTCGGCCTACGCCCGCCGCTTCCTCGGCGGGGGCGAGCGGCCGCGGGTCGAGCGGATCGAGGGCCTCTCTCCCGCCGTCGCCATCGAGCAGAGGACGCTCGGCCTCAGCCCGCGGTCCACCGTCGGGACGATCACCGAGATCCACGATCACCTGCGCCTCGCGTTTGCGCGACTGGGCGTGCCGCACTGCCCCGGCTGCGGGCGGCCGATCTGCTCGCAGAGCGCGGACCAGGTGGTCGACCAGCTCCTCTACCGGTTCGCCGGGCGGCCGCTGCTCATCTGCGCGCCCGTGGTCCGCGACCGCCGGGGAGAGCACCGCAAGGTCTTCGAGCGGCTGAGGCGTGATGGATTCACGCGCGTCCGCATCGACGGCGCCGTGATGCGGCTCGGAGACCTCGATCCGGAGCTGGACCGCCGCCAGGCGCACACGATCGACGTCGTCTACGACCGCCAGCCGGCGCGGTCCGAGGCGCGCTCGAGGCTCGTCGAGGCCGTCGAGCGGTGCTTCGCCCTGGCCGGCGGCGTCGCGAGCGCGGTGGTCGACGAGGAGGCGGCCGCGACCGGCGGGGAAGAACGACAGGATGCGGCGCGCGGGGATCTCGAGCACACCTTCTCGGGGCGCTTCGCGTGTCCGGACTGCGGCATCGACCTGCCGGAGCTCGAGCCCCGGCTCTTCTCCTTCAACTCGCCCCACGGGATGTGCCCCGCCTGCGGCGGTCTGGGAGAGACCCCGCAGATCGATCCGGAGCTGCTCGTGCAGGATCCGAGCCTTCCCTTCCGCCGCGGAGGCATCTTCCTCTTCAGCGCCGCGGGGAGCTGGCTCTACCCGGAGCTGGACGAGAAGGGCTTTCGGGATCTCGGGAAGCGCTTGGGCTTCCGCCCGGGCAGCAGCTGGGGCGATCTCGACGAGGCCGCCCGCCGAGCCCTGCTCGAGGGCGATGGCCGCTATGCGGGGCTCCTCCCCATGATCGAGGCCTGCCGGAAGGCGGATCCGGGGTTCCTCTCGACGCGGCTCCGCGACCTCCCGTGCCGGGAGTGCGGCGGGACGAGGCTCGCGGCGCTGTCTCGCGCGGTCCGCTTCGAGGGATGGACGCTTCCGGATCTCGCCGCCCAGCCTCTCGAGCAGCTCGAAGAGACCCTGGCCGCGATGCGGCTCGAGGGAAGCCGCGGGCAGGTCGGCGGACCGATCCTCGAGGAGATCCGCCGCCGCCTGCGCTTCCTGCTCCGGCTCGGGCTCGGCTACCTCACGCTCCAGCGAGGATCATCGACGCTCTCGGTGGGCGAGGCGCAGAGGCTCCGGCTCGCGCGGCACATCGGAGCCGATCTGCAGGGAGTCATCGTCGTTCTGGACGAGCCGTCCATCGGCCTTCATCCGCGGGACCACCGGAGGCTCGTCGAGACGCTGGGCGAGCTGCGCGACCGGCACAACACGGTGCTCGTGGTCGAGCATGACGAGGAGACGATCCGCGCGGCGGACCATGTCGTGGACCTGGGCCCCGCGGCGGGCAGCCGCGGAGGCGAGGTCGTGGCCGAGGGGTCCTGTGAAGACCTGGAGAGAGAGCCGCGCTCGCTGACCGGCGCCTACCTCTCGGGGCTCCGCTCGATCCGCCGCGCCGGCGCGCCGCGCAGTCCGCGAGGGGACTGGATCGAGCTGCTCGGCGTCCGGCACAACAATCTCCGCGACATCGATGTCCGGTTCCCTCTGGGGCTCCTCGTCGCGGTGACGGGCGTCTCGGGCTCCGGCAAGAGCTCGCTCGTCAACCAGGTTCTCAAGCGCGCCCTGCGGCGGCGGATGGGGCGGAGGGAAGCGCAGCCGGGACTCCACCGCGCTCTTCTCGGAGCGCACCTCATCGACAAGCTCGTCGACATCGACCAGAGCCCCATCGGAAGGAGCCCTCGCTCGAATCCCGCCACCTACACCCGGCTCTTCAACCTCATCCGCGATCTGTTTGCGAGCCTTCCGCAGGCCCGCGCCAGGGGCTACGCGCCGAGGCGCTTCAGCTTCAATGCCGATGGCGGACGGTGCGCCGACTGCGGGGGATCCGGGATGACGACGATCGACATGCAGTTCCTCGCGCCGGTGGAGATCGTCTGCGATGCGTGCGGAGGGCGGCGGTACAACCGCGAGACGCTCGAGATCCTCTACCGCGGCAGGAGCATAGGCGATGTCCTCGAGATGACCGTCGAGGAGGCGCGGGAGCTCTTCGCGAGCCAGCCTCGCATCGTCCGGACGCTCGAGGGGCTGGCGGCGATCGGCCTCGGCTACGTGCGGCTGGGGCAGCCCGTCACGACGCTTTCGGGCGGCGAGTCGCAGCGGCTCAAGCTGGTGGGGGAGCTGCAGAAGAGGGACACCGGCCGGACGCTC
>JAFGKN010000041.1 GCA_016928605.1 Planctomycetota bacterium
AGATCCTGGCCCGCAAGGGCTACGGCGAGATACCGGATCCGCAGTGGGCCGCGGAGGAGAGCCTCGAGCCGGCCCGCAAGGGCGCGGTGCTGGCTCACACGGTGGGAGAGGTCCTCGAGATTCCCGGCGAGAGCGCGCGGCGCGAGGCGATCTGCGAGGTCTTCTTCCGGGAGCTGTGGAGACTGGTCGATGCGCAGCCGGCGTTCTCCGCTCTCTACGTGGGAGGCATCGATGCGCCGGAGGCCTCGGCGCTCCGCGAGAAGCTGTATCTCCTGGAGCCCGGCATCATCGCCCACGGCCTGCGCGGCGTCCGGTCGCCGGAGTCGCTCGACCTGCGCGAGAAGCTGGCCGAGAGGGAGCCGCGCTACGTCGCTCGCAGCCTGTCGGGGATGTCCGAGGATCCACGCGCGATCGCCCTCCGGTGGAAGCTCGTGGACACCGTGCCGGAGGAGATCGCCCTCGCGATCCGGGGCAGCGAGACGGACCACGCCTGGGAGCTTCGCGACGCGATCGGCAAGACGGCCGCGAGGGAGGTGCTGATCAGCCTCCGCGGCATCGATACGGACCGCGCCTGGCAGCTCCGGGAGAAGCGCGCGAAGAAGAAGTACTACCCGGCTCTGCTGGAGAGCCTCGGAGGCATCGACACGGAGCGCGCCTGGCGGTGGCGCGACGAGCTCTCGGAGGAGTACCTCCCCTGGGTGCTGATGAGCCTGCGGGGGCTCACCTCGGAGCGGGCCTGGGAGCTCCGCGAGGAGCACATCCGCCGCGCGCCGAAGATCGTCATACGGACGATCGGACGGTCGAGCGACCCGCGAGCGTGGAGGCTCCGCGAGGAGGCGAAGCACTACGCGAAGGAAGTGCTCGATTCCCTGAGCGGACTCGATTCGAGCGAGGCCTGGAAGCTCCGGCTCGAGCTGAAGGAGAAATGGCCCAACACCGCGGTCTCCAGCCTGGGCGCCGGCGCGCAGTCGGAGCGAGCCTGGAAGTTCCGCTGGGAGATGATGCGGGCGCACCCCGACAACTTCCTTCTGGTGAAGCACCTCTACAAGGCCGCCCAGCGCTTCCTGGCCGAGGAGGAGTCCGACGACGAAGACGACGACGATCTGACCTGATCGGCTCGCGGCCGGGCCCGCCGCCCCGAAGCGGATCCCCGGCCGGCGGGGAGGCGCGGGGGACAGGCGGAGTCAGGAGCCGCGCAGGGAATCGCCGGGCGGCAGAAACCCGTCGGGAAGCTCCAGCCCGGTAGGGTCGACCTGCGCGTCGGAGGCCTCGTCCTCGAAGATCCACCCGTATCGGTCCTCCCACGGCGCGATCGTGGGGACGAAGGGACTTCCGTGCTCGTTCTCCTCCAGGCAGGCGATGGCGTCCTCGATCGCGAAGTGGCTGCCGCGGTAGGCTCGCGCCAGGAGCTCCTTGATCTGCGGCAGTTGACGGCGGTGGCCCAGCCGGCCGAAGGCGACGGCCAGCTCCTCGATGGCGCTCACCTCGCGCGCGGCTCTGCGCTCGATCGGCCAGCGCTCCTCGAGAAACTGCACCACGCGGCGATGGAGCAGCTCGTCCTTGAGGATGCCCGTCTCTCCGAGCAGCCGGTAGGCCTGGCGGTTGAACTCGGCGCCGTGGTCCTCATCGACCCACTCGAGCAGCCGCGCGACGGCGGGAGTCCCGATCCGGAGGATGGCGATCCCCGCCGCATCCTGGACCTGCTCGTCGGGGGAGAGGAGCGCCCGGAGGAGCACGTCGGCGGCGGACCTCGATCGAGCTTCCCCGAGGATCACCGCGAGCCAGGCCGTGGCCTGGGTCTCATCGCACTCCTCGTTCAGGGAGACGTCGAGCGCGTCGATCAGCTCGCTCTCGAGGGCGGCGTCCTGGGGAACCCTGGCGACGAGCCGCCGGACGGCCGACCTGATGGCATCGTCATCCTCCGAGAAGAGCGGCAGGAGATCCTCGTCGCCGGAGCATCGCTCCCGGAGAGACTCCGTGTCCTCCCGCTGCTCGCGCTCGTACAGGGCTTCTTCAGGCTCGCTCATGCTCACATTTCGAAGTCGAGGTCGAGGTCGAGATCGGTGTCGTCGCCTTCGGATTTCTGCTCCGACCCTTCGGAGCCGGTCTCTTCATCGTCGAAGTCGAGGTTGAAATCGTCGCCGGAGTCCTCGGCCCCGGACTCGTCCTCCCCCTCCTGGGCAGAGTCGTCCTCGAGGTTCATCGCCGAGCTCGACCGCTGGTTCTCGGTCGCCCGGCGGAACTGCTCGATGCTCTTGCGGATGGCCTCGTCCTTGGCGGCGTAGACCTGGGCCTTGTCGAGGACTCTGAGGGCGGCGTCGTAGTTGCCGGCGGCGGAGGCGTTGACATACTCTTGCTCGTCGGCGTCCCAGCGGCGGGTGATCTCGTCGGAGATGTCCTTGAACTTCTGGTCCACCTGGTTGCGCCGGGAGTCGTAGAGCGCCGGCGACCGCTCGATCTCTCTCAGGACCTCGATCGCATCGCTGAGGCGGTTTTCGCGCTCGAGGCTCGTCACCATGTCCATGTACTTCGCGTACTCCTCCTGCGCGTGGTGGGAGGACGGATCCATGGTCGAGGCGGGCGCCTGCATGACTTCGAGCTTCGCGAGCTGCTGCACGACGGCCAGCGCGCCGGGCTTGTCGCAGATCCCGGCGATGAAGCTCGCGATCTGGTCCCTGCGGCCCTCTTCGCTCAGAAACCGGTTCGCGGCGACGCGCTGCGCGGACTCGAAGGTCTTCTGGACTTGCTGCGCCTCCTCCTTGACTCGGTTGCGGAAGCCTTCCTTCCTGTCCCGCAGCGCGTGGACCGACAGATTCTCCTTGCGCTGCTCGTCCTCCCGGACCACATCCGCGGCTTCCCGGTTCGCCCCGAACCAGAGAACGACCGACAGGAGGAGGCCGATGGCGACTCCCGACCAGGTCATGGGGTAGCTCCTCCGGTGGATGAGGACACGGCCGGCCGATTCGTCGAGGTCCTCCTCGCCGACAGGCTCGCGGGCGGGGCCGCGGCCCCTTCTCGCCGAGGGGAGTCCTCTCTGCCTCCGGTGAGGCGGATGCTGGGACAGATCGTGGGACGGCCGCCCGCCGGCGGGTCCGCG
>JAFGKN010000358.1 GCA_016928605.1 Planctomycetota bacterium
GACTACGGTGGGCAGTATATTCCGGGGAAGGCAAGACGTGCACAAACAAGGCCGGCCAGCCCGCTCAAAAATGGCCAAACTCGAACTAAGGCTGGAGGTTCTCGGCTCCGATCTCGCTGGACTCCTGGCTCAGATACTCCATGGCGCGTGAGCGGCTGCTGACCACGGGGAAGATCTGGTAGACGCCGAGGAGCTCGAAGATCTCCTTGACTTCCTGGGACGGCTGAACCAGCACGATGTTGCCCGCGTTGTCCTGGCACGTTCCCACGGCTCCGATGAAGACTCCGGCGCCCGCGCTCGAAACGTATTCGAGACGCCGGATGTCGATCACGAACCGGTAGATCTCGTCCGAGAAGTAGTTCTCGAAAACCGCCTCGAGCTTCTCGAAGTTGTGGGCATCCAGATAGCCCTGCAACTCGAAGTAGGCCACACCGCTTGCAATCTCTTCGGAAACGATCTTCAGTCCAGACATGATTCCGCTGACTCCAGTCGGCCGGGGCTGGGGCCCTCCGGCGGATCTCGATCTTCGATGACCAGTATGAGGCGATTCTCGTTCCCCTCGGTCCGGCAGTAAGAGATGCTGTCTGTGATCAGATGGATGAGATGAAGCCCGAAGCCCCGCTTGAAGGGTTTCTTGACGGAGGTGTTGCGGCACGCCCGGATGTTCTCGGGCTTGCAGGGATCGAACTCGATGCCGTGATCCGTGATCTCGATGACGATGTTGTCCTCAGCGATCTCGAGGGAGATGCGGATCACATCATCCGGATCGGACCGCGAGTGCTCCATGACGTTCGAGACAGCCTCGTCCACCACGAGGACGATGCGCTGGACAGTCCGCGAGCTGACGTTGCCCTGGAGGCAGCGCTTCCGCACCAGGGATCTCAGCTCCGCCAGGTGCGTCCGATCCACCGGAACGATGATCTTCTCTTGCACGATTTCCATGGTTCTGCGGAGAAGAGTAGCACGCTGCCCGCACTGCGTCGAACCGGCCCGCCAGGCTCGATAAGGGCCTGCATTTCCGGAAGATAGGGCGGCGCTTTTGGCTCAGATTCCCCGGAGCACGAGCAGGCTGATGTCGTCGGAGCGGTCGGCTTCGCCCTGGTGCTGCTGGATCTCGGAGACGACGGAATCGACCAGAATCTGGGCACTCGAGGAGTGGTGGCTCCCGATCAGGCGATACAGCCGCTGCTCTCCGAAGTCCTCTCCAGTCGGGCTCTTGGCCTCCGTGACGCCGTCCGTGAAGGCGACGAGGACATCCCCCTTTTCGATCCCGAACTTCTGAACCTCCAGCTCCGAGTCGAAAAGCGCGCCGTGGTGATCGAGGCCGATCGCGATGCCCCGAGGCGAGACGTGGATCAGCTTGCGCTGGCTCGCCCGAAAGAGGAGCGGGGCGTTGTGCCCCGCGCGCACGAGCCGGACCTCCCGCGATGACGTGTTCAGCACGAGGTAGAGGAGAGTCACGAACATGCCGGGGTTCATGTCGGCCGAGAGGCAGCGGTTGACCTCGCGCACCGTGAGGTCCGGAGCTGCCTCCCCGGCGGCTGCCATGCGGAGAAGGCTTCGCGTCATCGTCATCACGAGCGATCCCGGGACTCCCTTCCCGGAGACGTCCGCGATGACGATCCCCAGGTGATGTTCGTCGATCGGAAGGAAGTCGTAGTAGTCGCCTCCGACCTCCTTGGCGGGCTGGTAATAGATCGCCACGTCGATGCCGGGGATGGAAGGGACGGTGGACGGGAGCAGGCGCGACTGGATGCTCATGGCGACCGACAGCTCCTGCTCCATCGCCTTCTGCGCGAGCTTGGTCTCCTGCGCTGCGAGGAGGTTCGACGTCATCAAGTTGAACGTCCGCGCCATGTCGCCGAGCTCGTCGGCGGAGTCGAGCGCCGACTGGTGGTTGAGATCTCCCTGGCTCACCTGCCGGAGGTCCTTGACGAGGGTCCGGATGCCGCGGGTCAGGAAGGTGGCGACGAAGAAGGAAGCGATCGTTGCGAAGAGGCACGCCAGGAGCGAGACCTGGATCAGCTTCGCCGAGAGCCTCTCCCTCGAGTCCGCGATGTGCTGGGCGGAGAGGAAGAGCTCGACGACGGCGATGCGCCTCTGCTCCGGGCCGGGTGCAACGACGCCCTTGGTGAAGCTGCGGACGGGAACGCCGTCGGCCTTGAACTCGCTGATGCTCACCCCGGCCTCGAGGGCCGGCGGGAAGGGGACGGAGCGAGGGGATGTCACCTTGAGCCTCGGCTTCACCATGGCGATCGCCCTGCGGGTCTGCTCGTCGCCGGAGTCGTAGACGACGACGTGGCGCACCTCGCTCATGCCCGCGCTCTCCTCGAACCGGCGGAGCTTCTCGATGATCGAGTCCGCGATGCTCTGCTCTGCGAGCTCCTCGGACCCGAGCAGGATCGAGAGAGACGTCACGAGCTGTATGCCGCGGGTGTTGATCTCGGCCTCCAGGGAGGCGTCCGCGAGCTGGATGGCCGTCCGCGCCTGCCAGGCCATGGCGGCCACGGCGAGCAGCATGATGGGAAGCGCGAATTTGACGGCGATCGGCAGCCTGAGGCGGCTCGCCACGCGGCGCCTTCCGGTCAGAAGGCGCGATGGAGAGCCCGTCTCTCCCTCAGGATCCGGCCTGTCCGCGGGCCGGGGCTTCTTCGGTCTTCCTGAAGGGAGAGTTGCCAAGGATGCCGCTCCCGGTTGGAGTCTCGATGCCTGACTGGAGTGCCGAGCGCCATGGGATCGCGGGGCTGCCGTCTGCCCGGCGCCTGGCTGCCTGCGGCCATCCGTGTCGCTA
>JAFGKN010000042.1 GCA_016928605.1 Planctomycetota bacterium
CTCGAGATAGCCGTCGGGGAACGGATCGAGCTCCGGCTCGAGCAGCGGGTCTCCGTACAGGGCGAAGTACGAGTACAGGAATCGCGGCGAGAGCGCCGCGCGGCTCGCTCCGCCGGCTGGCGCGCTCGAGGAGGCGCCGGAGGACGCAGAGGACCGCACAGCCGCGCGCCGAGGGAGCGGCTCCGACAGCTCGGCGATGAAACGGAAGCGGGGCTCGCCGCGCTCGAACCATCGCTCGCCGAAGAGCGATGTCACGAGATCTCGCGTCCTCGCGGCCCAGGCCGTCTCGTCGGCCGACGGCTCGCGGAAGACGAGCGGCTCGCACCGCGGTTTGAGGGAGCCGAGCTTGGTCCAGAGGAAGTCGTCCTCGCGCAGTGTGAAGACGAGGCGCTCCGGGCTCCAGTCGAGGAGGAGGAGCAGCTGCTCGTACGGCAGCAGATGCCAGTTGCGGCGGATCAGCGTGATGTACCCCCGGCGCAGCATCTCCCCCGAAGGGCTCGTCCTCTCCGGAAGCCCCATCGAGGCGGCCACGCGGGAGACATCCTCCACGCTCGCACCCAGGACCCGAGCGATGCGCTCGTCGGGAACGAGCCCCCAGTTCCTCCAGAGAAACGCGTGCAGGCGGCTCGGGAAGTGATCACACGCGACGGGGGCCGGCTCCGGGCCGCGCGGGTAGATCGATGCGGGCTCGCCGAGAGCGCCTGCGGCCGCCGCCGCCACGATGACCGGCGCCACCCACCGGGCTGCGCACGATCTCACAGGGGCTTGACTGCGGATCCGGACTCCCCGGCGGTCTCCCTTCCTCGCACCACGATCCCCAGGCGGCCTGTCCGCCGCTCTCGCCGTATCCATCATTACCATCTCCATCTCCATGAAGACCTCCGCGCCGGGGGCGCTGACGCGACACACCGAGCCCGCGCCCGACTCCTCGGCCCATCGCGCCGCATGAGCCAGCATGGCGGCGATCCGCGGACGGACACGTCGCGCGCGCAGGGGCGCCGCCACCGGCTCGCGCACGACCACCACAACATCGCGCGACCGCCCGAGTCAAGGGAATCGGCACATTCCAGGTCGCCATTCCGCTGCCCGGCGGACGCTCTCGGGAGCGCAGAAGCCTGCTGGGTGATCCGCACATGCCCTCGGTCGAGGCCGGCGGCGCCGGCGTGCAGCCCGGCGTTCGCCCTCGGGCCGAACGGCGGTGTCTCCGAGAGAAGACAGCGCCATCACTTCCCGGCCGAGGCTGGTCCCAGCGCCTCTCGGCAGCGGCGGTCGAGCTCCTTTCCCGCGGCGCAGAGGGAGTGCGGCTCGAGCGTCCGGTAGTACTCGATCGCGCGCCCGATGGGATTGAAGGAGATCTCCTTGCTCATAGCAGCCGCGCCCGGCAGCGGGCGGCCGGCGGTGGATCCGCTGAAGACGATGCCTGGCCACGGCACGAACTGCTCGACGAAGTCCCAGCGGCTGAGAAACGGGAGCTTGCTCCGAAGAATCTCGCCATAGAGGCAGCCGAGCGTGATGAGCGAGTTGATCGGCTCGAAGAAATCGCCGTCGACCCGCAGGCACTCGTCGATCGTCCTCTCGATCACCAGCTCTCCGTCGGGGTCGTGCAGGCTCGTCTGGACGCTGAAGTACTCGTGGCTCAGGTAGGCGCCGACCGCCCCGAGCTGCTGGCACTGCTCCGGGCGGAGCTCGTTGCCGAATCGGGCGACCAGAAGACACCTGCACTCGAACTCGCTGGCCTTGCTGGAACCGAAGAGGGTGAGGAGAACCCTCGGGACCTCATGAGCCGAGTAGAAGTGGAAGAGGAGGCGCGCGCCCGGCGGCTCGGGGTCCATCCTCATCTCGAGGAGGATGTTGAGCACCTGGATCAGCGTCTTCTCGTCCCATTCCCTCGTCATGACGACGAGGATCACGGGCCGGGCGCTCCGCTCGATCTGGAAGAAGTGGCAGAAGGAGGATGTCTCGAGCAGGGTGTTGAGACTGTCGAAGGCGACCAGGCTCTCCGCCTGCTTCTCGAAGGCCTTCTCCACCTTCTCATCCGCCTCGAAGATCGTCTCTCCAGGCCGGATCTCGACGACCGGTAGGTTCATCAGCGATCCTGCGGGAGCCGGTCCCGCATCGTTCTCTCCAGCTTCGCCACGGCGGGGCGCGCGGTCTATCTCGTTTACCGGTACACTGTTGGGCTGGAAACGGACTCGGAGGAGAATACGTGAACGGGCGGCAACTTTCAAGCCGCACCGCGCGAAGACCGACAAAGAAAGCACTCTAGAGTACGAAGGAGAGCTCTCCAGCCTGCGAGTGCGATGATCCCAGCGCCCCGGAAACGCCGCGTAGACCGGCCCATGTCGTTCCGCCTCGCCACCGTCGGGTGCGCGCTCGGAGCCATCTGGAGTCTGCGCGTCCTCGAGGACGAGCCGATCGTGTGGCTCGAGTGGCTTCTCGGCACCGTGGGGCTGGCCGCCGGCTGGAGCGTGGCGTACCGCGGGCTCCTTCCTCTGCTGGGCTCGCTGCACCCGTCGCGCGAGACGGCTCACGCGCTGGTCATCTGCGTCGCCTACCTCCTGAGCAGCCTCCTCGCCATCCTCGACATTCTCGGACGACCGGCCAGCCGGTTTCTGCTGCCGGCCGGCCAGACCGCCCTCTTCTTCGACGCCGCCCTCCTGGCGGTGGGTGCCTCGCTCATCCGCCGCTCCTGGCTGCCTCCGCGCTCCGGGGCTTCGCGCAGTCAGCCGGCGGCCGCGGCGCGTCCTGGCGCCCGCCTCCTGGTGGCGCTCCTTCTCGCCGCAGCGCTCATGCCGGCCGCGCTCTGGGCGCTGCTCGCCGGGTCGCTCCCGCTCGCGGTGA
>JAFGKN010000359.1 GCA_016928605.1 Planctomycetota bacterium
CCCAGGCGGAACTCCTCGACGGTTGCCGGCTGATCGCGGCCGAAGGTCCGCTCCGCGAGCGCCGTGAAGTCGAGCCCGGTGCTCGTCGCATGGACTCCGAACGAGATGCCCTCGAAGGCGGCGTCGAACTCGTGGCCGGCGATGTGCCCCGTGAGCTCGCCCGAGGCGTCTGCGGACGACAGGTAGATGTCATCTCCCGAGCTGCTGAGCGCGAAGCTGAGCTCCGAGTCCGGATCCGCGTTGAGCTCGTGCTCGTAGAAGACCGCAAAGCCGCCCGCCGCGATCACGGTGCCGTCCGGGATGCGGTACTTCTTGAGCTTCTCCTCGTCGGCGCGGCTGTCGCTCAGGTACCAGCCGCCGATGTCGATGGGAGCCGCGCTCTCGTTGAAGAGCTCCACCGCATCCTCGAGCGCTCCCCGGCTGTAGCTGAGGACCTCGTTGATGACGACGCCTCCGTGCAAGGGCTGGGGGTCGGCCTGCCCGGGGGAGCCGCCTCGATGACGGCTGGCGCGCCAGGAGGCGGGGTCGTCGGGATCGGAGCCCAGATGGGCCCTGACGAGGGAGAAGCCGAAGCCGTCCGGGCCGATCGGCCAGAAGCCCTCGTCGTCGTACTCGACGGAGTCCACGGTCCGGCCTCTGCTGTCCTCGATGGTGATCCTCTCGCCGGCGTTCTCGAGGCTTCCGCTGATGAAGACGCCTCCGATCGGCACGCCGGGATAGCGGGCCGCGAAGGCAGTCGGATCGGAGGCGAGGACGATGTACTCGCCGGCTCCGAGGGTGGTGCCCTCGGGAAAGGAGAAGTCGATGCCGGCGGTGAACCTCAAGCCGGAGATGTCGACGGTCGCCGCGGCGGTGTTGACAAGCTCCAGGAAGTCGTGCTCCGACCCCTCCGGAGCGTGGTACAGGATCTCCGAGATGCGGATGGATGTCCGCGGATCCGTGACCGAGAAGACCGCCTCGGTGAGCGCGCTCCAGTCGACGCCGGAGAGCGTGCGCGCCCGGACGCGCGTGTGGTCTTCGATAGTGAGAGGAGTGGAGTACTCGAGGGCGGAGGCCGCGACGCCTCCCGTCCCCTCGTGCCGCGGATCCCGCCCGTCGGTCGTGTAGTAGATCGAGCCATCCGCGGCGGCAGGCAGGCTGAGGGAGAGCTCGAAACCCGGCGCGACGATCCCTCCCGGAACGCTGAGCTCGGGGGCCGCGATCTGCGGATAGAGACTGCGCGCGCGCAGCTGGCTCAGGACGATCCCCGAGCGGCGGGGGAAGTACTGCGTGAGCATCCACTGGAGCTCCTGCATCCACTCGTTCTCGCGCGTGTAGGGCTGGCTCGGCCGCTGCGCGTCGCCCCAGCGCGCCGACTCGATGACCATCGCCGCGTCGACCTCGCGGATGCGCGTCATGTAGATCTCCGCGGGGCGGTTCCGCTCGGGGTGGTCCTCATCCCAGTCCGGGCTCTCCGGGTCGACGCGCAGCGCTCCCGAGCCGAAGAAGAGGCGCTGGACGCGGTCGCCGAAGAGGCGGCGGAAATCCGTGTTCGCGCACAGCCGCTGGAAGACCTCGGTCGGGCCTCCAGAGTCGTTCTTGCCGGTCACGTTCTCGGTGACGCTCTTCAGCACATGCTCGGCGTCCCAGCTGTGGTAGCGGTATGCGGCGCCCGGCGCGCGCAGGCGCGTCGCGTACCAGTTCTGGTGGGCCCAGTCGGTGTTGCCGGCGTAGAGATTCACGATCATGTAGTCGGCGAAGTCCTGGACGTCCAGGTACTGCTGCAGGCTCTGGTAGCTGTCGGCGTTCTGGAGGTTCGCACGCGCGGCTGCGAGCATCTGCGAGTAAGCGAGGCTCGATCCGTCGACCACCGTCGAGGTGTTGTGGCGCATCGCATCGTAGTCCTCCTTCTCCCCGCCGAAGTACTCCGCGGCGAAGGATGCGTCGGGCCGCTCGTGGACGTCGTAGATGCCCCAGTGGAGGCCGTTGATGTAGAGGTTGACGAATCTGCTGTGAGGGGCATACGAGCCGGCGGCGAGCTGGAGATCGCTGACGAAGGCATCGCGCACGTACTGGCTGCGGACTCGCTGGCCGTGGTCGGGGTGCGTCCAGGCCAGGTTGAGGTGAGCGTCGAGGACGATGGAATCGAACCGCTCCACGGGGGAGTCCGGGAAGAAGCGGTAGCGCAGCTTCGTCGATCCGTAGTCCCCCTTGAAGAGGAGACGGAGCGAGATCTTCTTCGATTTCCAGCCGCTCGTGCTGCTGCCCCCCTGAACGCGCAGCCCGCAGTCGATCTGGAATCCCGCTTTGCCGTCCGGAAGGATCAGCTCGGCCGAGACGGGCCGCTCCCACGCGGGGCCCTCCATGGATGGGCGCATCAGGTTGCCGGTGGAGGGGTCGAAGAGGTTCGCCATGTCGCTGACCACCGAGAGCGTGGGAATCGACAGCAGCCCTTCGATGGCCAGATCGGCGTTCCCGGCGGCGTTGATCACCCTCGCATCGAAGCCGTAGTCAGCGGTCGTGCCGGGCCAGGTCGACGGGAATCCCGCAGGCAGAGCGGGCTGCGTCAGCACGTGGCGCGGGAAGATGTACGTCGCCGTCACGGTGCGCGAGGGCAGGTATCCCGGCCGGTACGCCGCAGCGCGCAGGGTGACGACGGCGCGCTGCGCCGTCCCCGCGATGGCGATCGGCACCGAGTACCTCTGCCCGCTGGACGGGCCGGGCTCCGCGCCATCGAGGGTGTAGAAGACCACCGTGTCCGCCCCGCTGAAGCCGATGTCGGTCAGGAAGGGCTCGTCGAAGAAGCCGCGGGGCACGCTGATGACCGGCTCGGGCACGATGCCCAGTGCGGTGGGGGATGTGTTGGGTCCGCCCGGCGTCGGCGTGGTGAAGAAGACCAGAGCGCCCGAATCGTCGAGGCCGTAGGACACATCCGGCCGCTGCTCGGGAAAGCGGGGCGCGTACTCGAAGGCGACCTCGGGAGGGCTCTCGGCGCTCGACAGGGCGAGGTACTCGCCCCCGGAGCTCAGCCGGAAGCTCGCGTGGAGCTCGCCGACGGCGGGCCGACGGTCCTTGCCGGAGGCGAAGACGACGAGGTACTGCCCGGGCCCGAGGATCCGCGAGGGAAAGGTCCACCGGCTCGGGTCGCGGGGATCGTCGCTCAAGGACCAGCCCGCGAGGTCGACCGCGATCGAGCCCCGGTTCAGGATCTCGATCCAATCGGAGGCCTCGCCGTCCTCGTCGAGCAGCCCTTCGCGGTTGACGGCGAGGATCTCGCTGACGACCAGCTCGGCGGCCGGCAGCGTCGAGTCGACGGTATAGCTCCAGGGCGGCGCGCCGCCGAAGGGATTCGGGGGGACGCCGAGGTCGCGGATGCCGTGGCCCGCGGCCCATGCGACGGCCACCAGCCCGTCGGGCAGCGGCGGGAATCCGAAGTCATAGGGTCCCGCGCCCAGGCCCGCGAGCGTGGACGCCGGCTGGCCTCCCACGAGGAGATCGGCGGCGCTGACTCCGGTCACCGCCTCGCTGAAGCTGATCGAGATCCGGTCGAGGCTCCGCACCACGGTCCCTGGCGCGGGCACGATCTTCTCGACCGCGGGGGGCGTCAGGTCGGGGCCGAACGGGTCGAGCAGCTCCACATCGATGAGGAAGTCCGTGCTGGTCAGCGAGATGTTGAAGGCCTGCACCGCGACGACGTTGATCCCGGCGCGGAGGTATCCGTCGGGATCGGGGAGGTCGAAGTTCTCGAAGGCGCCGGCCGAATGGCTGAACTCGGCGACGGCGTCGAAGGCCACGGGATCGCCGCTCTGCTGTCCGACGCGGTCGCGGACCACCTCCACCCCGTTGATCCACAGGACGAATCCATCGTCGTAGTCTACGTTCGCGTGGAGCGCGCCGACCTGGGCCGGGTCGGTGATCTCGAAGAGGCGCCGGAGGAACACGCACGTGTAGTTGTTGCGCATCGGGGGGAGCTGCTGGGAGAGGTCCGTCCCCAGCTCCGGATCCCCGTAGCCGAAGGGCGCTGATCCGACGGCCCAGGCCGAGTCGTCGAACTCGACCTGCCGCCAGGCGGAGACTTCGGCCGGCGACGCCTCTTGGAGCCCCCGGAAGTACCGCCAGGAGCTGCCCCGGACGACGAAGTAGCTCTCGTCGGCTCGCAAGGACGAGCCGACCGCACAGAGGATCGCCGTCGCCGCCAGGGCGGCCCGGTGCCTGTTCGCCATGGATAGAAACTCTCTCGGAATGACCCGTCGGACCCACCGGCGGCTGGTGCCTTCCGCTGCTCTGGACCGCGGGAGACGCCGTCCGTCGAGAGCCTGTTCTGCCGGAGGGATTCGAGCATCAAGGTTAGCACCCGCCGGGGCGGAGGCGCCAGATCTTTGTGCGCCCGGACGGGGATCGGCCCGGTGCTCGGCGAGGACGGGCTCGATCAGGGCGCGGTCCCCGGGGGGGACGTGCCTGGATCCTCGACGGCGTACCGTTCGAGCTCGCGCCGCACCTCGTAGGCGGAGGGATCGTCTCCCAGCCCGACGTACTCGACGGCGAGCTCGTCCCCCCGGTGGTCGGCGGTGTAGAGCCCGCAGAGGATCTCGCCGTCGCGGCTCTCGCGGTTGATCGTCACGCAAGGCAGCACGATGTAGAGCGTGGGGGACTTCGGCCGGTGGCTCTGGATATCGAGGACGGCCCGCCGAGCCTGCATCCGCGCGGAGACCAGCGCGGCGCAGAAGGCGCGGCGGCGGGGATCCACGCGAGCCGGGTCCAGAAGCGCCGCCAGGCGGTCCTTGCCATCGGACTCCAGCACCTCCCGGAGATCGTCCAGGAAGGGCGCGCGGCCGCCGGCCAGGAGCGCCGCGAGAGCCCCGCAGCAGGCGGAGTCCCGGCCGTACCGGTTCAGCCGCCCGAGGACCGCCGACGCGCCGGTCCAGTCGGCCGCGACGTGCGCGTTGACCTTGACGAGGAGCAGCTTGAAGCCGCCGGCCGTGGCGGGGGTGGCGAAGTGGCCCTCGGCGATCGCCACCGAGCCCCGCTCGTACCGCGCGCCCGGGTTGAAGAGCCGGAAGGGAGCCTGGTGCGCGGACTTCATCCTGGGCAGCAGGCGCTGGACCACTTCGGTCTGAAACGCCTGCTCGCACTCCAGCTCGGACTCATCCGAGCACGCGACGTGGATCGCGCCCACCTCGGCGGCGCCCAGGCGCAGCGCGGCGGACCAGATCTCGCGGCTGACCTCGTCGACGGGACGCTCGATGCCGATCAGTTGGCGCAGGCGCTCGAGGGCCGCCAGCCGCTCGCCGCGTGTCTCGCTCTCCGAACTCACGACGCCATCTCCTCCCGGATCTTTCTTTCAGGTGCGGTGCTCGTCGGACGCTCGCGACGGCCCCGGTCCGGATCGCCATCCCCATGCCGTCCCCGAACGCGCTCCCGCTACCGCTTCCGCCTTCGGATCCGGTCCCGCCGCGGTGGTCCGCATCCGCATCCGGATCCGTATCAGCACCCGCATCCGCAGCGCAATCCGATCCGATCGCCGTCCGCGAACCCGAACCCGTCCTCGCCCGGCGGCAGCTTGCGGCACGCCTCGAACCGTCTCGGGCTGGGCCGCCCGGCTCAGGAGCAGGAGCAGGCTCACGGCCGCGCACCCCGCGTCCCCTGGCGGGCCCGCTCGATGGTCTCGTAGATGCGCTGAGCGTTGCGGCTCGCGAGCTGGGCGAGCCTGGCGTCCTCCTGCCGGGCCGCGTACTGCTCGAGCACGCGGGCCGCTCCGGGATCCTGGAACCGGCCGAGCGCGGAGATCGCCTCCTGCGCCATCCGGCCCTCCGCGGCATCGAGGTAGCGGCCGAGGTCGGCGGCGGTCCCGGGATCGGCCAGGCGGCCCAGGGTGCGGAGGGCCTCGCGCTGGTACTCGAGCGGCGCCCGGACGCTGAGCGCGCGCGAGACGATCGGAGCCGATTCCCGGTCCGTGATCTCGCGCAGAGCCCGGAGCGCGGCCGGGTGAGAGTCGCGGACCGCAGCGTCGACGATGGTCCCGACCGCGTCGCGCCCGCCGATCCGGGCGAGCGCATCGAGGTACGGTCCGCTCCTCTGGGGATCCTGCTCGCGGCGCATCATCTCCTGGATCACCGGGACGCTGCGAGCGTCTCCCATCTCGGCCAGGGCGCTCAGGGCCTGGCGCCGCAGAGCCGGGCTCTCGGTCCCGCGGAAGATGTCGGAGATCCCCTCGAGCGCGTCCTCTCCGCCGATCCGCGCCAGCTTCTGGAAGATCTCCTCGCTGTGGTGCGGCCGCCGGGAGCTCTCGAGGTAGTCGAGGTACCCGGCCGCGAGATCCTCCGGCGCGAGGCCCTCGATCCGCTCGAGGTGCGTCAGGACGAGCTTCTGGAGGCCGAAGTCGTCCACCGCGAGCAAGGCATCGAAGAGGAGGGGCAGGTCCTCACCGCTGAAGCGCGTTCCATCGAGGGTCAGCTCCGAGATGAGAAGCCCCTGCAGCGGGCCGAGCTTCCCGTCGTCAAGCCCCTCGGCGAGGGCCTTCTCGAGGGCCTGGGTCAGCGCGGCGCCTCGGAGGACGGCGCCGCCGTCTGCCTCTCGGTCGCCTCCTTCCGGCCCGGAGCTTTTCGCCGGCGCATCGCCGGCGTCGGATCCGGCGTCCGCGCCTTGCCTCCGGCGGCGGGAGGGGGCCGGCGGCCCGAGGGCTCCGGCGAGCGCTTCGCTCCCGGCCGAGCCTGCCTCACCGGCGGACGCCATGGCATCGCGGGCTGCAGCGGCCCGGTCGGCGCCCGGCCCGGCGGCGGATTCCGCGGGGGCGAGCGAGCCAGGCCCCGCGACCGTTCCCGTCTCATTCCGCGCGGCAGGGTCGAAGGCGGCCTGCCGGGCGCCGCGGCCGAGATCCCATCCGCCTGAAACGAAGAGCGCG
>JAFGKN010000360.1 GCA_016928605.1 Planctomycetota bacterium
GACGTCAGGTGCGAACTGAGCCCCGAGGGGGATCTCGATCTCTCCTGGGAGAATTCGTGCGAGTGCGAAGAAGAGACCGAGATCCGGATCGACGAGGGATTCGGCGCCGTGACCGTCGATGCGGTGGCCGCCGGCGCCACTTCGGCCACCGTACCCTCGGGAGAGCTGCCCGCGGGGTCCTTCAGCGTCATCGTGGTGAACTGCAGCGGCCTGGGGGCATCCTGCAACCCATTCAAGACGGATCCGAGCGGAGTCTTCCAGCCGAGCGCGTTCCTCGCCTACGGTCCCTTCGGCCCGCAGGGCACGCTGCCCTGCGACACCACAAGGGACGAGATCCTGGTGAACTTCATCGCTCCTGCGGTGATCACGTGCTTCGCGCCGGTGGAAGGGGACGAGCCCGGGTGGGATGGTTACTGGGACCCGAACCTGGGCTTGCCGGGTACGTACTTCGGCCCGCTCGGCGACAGCGGCGGTCCGGTCGTCCGGGCTTACGGCGGACAGCTCCCCGACCTGGACACGGAGTACGGCGGCGACGACCGCGCTCAGTGGATGATCACCTACCTGGAGTACACGGGAGCTACGGCCATAGACGCTGAGTTCTGCATCGAGAGCGACGACGGCGTCGTCCTGGCCATCGACGGACAGGTCGTCCACGCGAACCAGATCTGCCGCGGCGTTGCGGCCCAGTGCGCCGGTGATTTCGTCCAGGTCACGATCGAGCCGGGGCCGCACGTCATCGCGGCTTCCGCCTTCGACCGCGGCGGCGGCTGGCAGCTCAGGATGACGCTCCGCGTGGGGGGAGTCCCCGTGCTGGACGGGGATCCTGACTTCATCTTCCACGGCCGCAACCGGCCCGGCGAAGCAGACGATTTTCCCTGCTTCGAGCCGGCGCCCTCGATTCAAGCGGTCACCTGCGCGAGGAACGACGCAGGGGGCATCGACCTGGCGTGGGAGAATCCCGAGGATCTCGACGTCGAGATCCGGATCTCCCTGAACGGCATCCTCGTCGATGAGGTTTCGCCTGAAACCGAGAGCTATACTCTGGATGCCGAAGAGTTCGGAGGAGCAGACTCCGCGAAGATCTGCGTCCAGCCGGTGGGCGCCCTCGCGCCGGCCTGCTGCGGCGTGTTGCTGACAGGCGAGCTCTATATCAACTGCGGGGGCGACGAGCTCGTCGACGGGGAGGGACGTGTATGGACCCAGGACACGCTTGCAAGCCCGAGCCCGTTCCTCACGAGCCCTAACCTGCACGTCGATGCGGGCCAAACCCTCCCCGACGTTACGCTGGATCCGGATCTCGTCGACAACCAGTTCCCCCCGGAGGTTTTCCAGTTCGAGCGCTGGAACGACGGCCCCGTCGAGTACACGATCTGGGGCCTGGACAGCGCTCAGAGCTACGACGTGCACCTTCTCTTCAGGGAGCATTGTTGCTCGGACGGCTGTCTCGACGGAGCTCCGGGCGCCGAGGTCTGCGACTACGTGTCGGAGGATGCCGACCCGCCGGCCCTGGATCCGCTGTCCGTCTCATCGACCTGCCGGATCTTCAATATTTTGGTCAACGACGACATCGTCCGGCAGACATGGTCGAAGAGCCTGTGGGCCGCGTGCCTTGCGGGAACGGCGCCGGGGACCCCATCGTACAATATCGGGGTCAGCGTCGTGGTCGAGGACCTGGAGATCGTCGACGGCAGGATCAAGATCCTCATCGAGGACATCGGCAGCGGCACTAACCCGCCGGAAAACGCTTCGATCAAGGGGATCGCGATCGCGCCGGGAGAGCCGGTGGTGGAGGGCGCCACGTTTGTCCGCGGCGATCCCGACTCGAGTGGAGTGGTCAACATCTCCGATGGCATCCGCATCCTGAGCTTCCTCTTCACCGGAGGCGCGGCGCTCGAGTGCGACGACGCCGGAGACACGGACGACGACGGGCAGCTCACGATCACCGATGCGATCAAGGTCTTCGGCTACCTCTTCCTGGGCCAGGGCGACCCGGCGGCGCCGGCCCCGTCCCAGCCGGCTTACGTGTTCGGGGACTGCGCGGTCGATCCGACGGATACCGATCTTCTGGGCTGCAGCACGAGAGCCGCTGCTTGCACAAGCCCGTAGCCGCAGGCGAATCGCGGCGGCGACAAGCTTGACCGCTGCGAGAAGCGGGCTATCTGAGCTCGCCGAGCGGGAGCGATCGGTCCGGATCCCAGAGAGCCGGGCCGATCGCTCTTTGCCCCACAGCCATCTTTGAGTCTCTTCGCGAGCTTTCAGCATGGAGGTGGGATTCCGGGCGCCGATCGGCGACAATGCCGGGCGGCGTCTCCGACACAAGTCCGTCGAGAGATCGCCTCGACAACCCAGAGAACCCACAAGCCACGAGGAGGAAACCGCCATGACATCGAGCCGTCGACATCGAGCCTTCGCGTTCGCCAGCCTGCTCTGCCTTGTCCTGGGGTGGACCGCGGCAGCCCAGACCGAGACCGGTGTCGGCGTCGGGCCCGAGCAGGGAGCCGAGATGCTGTTCGATGGATCGCGCGAGATGCTGGATGCCAAGTGGACGTACTGGGAGGGACCGAGGTTCAGCTCATCGCTCCCCATCAAGTGGAAGATCGTCGAGGATCCGGTGGACGATGGAACGGTGCTCATGACGGACGACCCCGCGGCGGCGGGCGGCAAGTACGGCGCCGCCGACATCGTCACCCAGAAGGCCTACCGCGACTTCCGCCTTCACATCGAGTTCCTCGTTCCGCACGAGGGCGGGAACAGCGGGGTTTACCTCCAGAACCGCTACGAGATCCAGGTCCTGGATGGGGACCGCACGAAGCACGGAATGGGCGCCGTGATCAACGAGACGCCGTCGCCCTACTTCGCCTACAACGGGGTGGGCAAGTGGAACGCCTACGACATCACGTTCCGGGCGGCGCGCTTCCAGGACGGCAAGCGGACCGAGCCGGCGCGCGTCACGATGTACTTCAACGGCCGCCTCGTTCACGTCAACCAGCCGATCCGGCAGGTCTGGGGCGGACCGGCTTCGGGCATCGACGGCGGCAACGAGAACGGCAAGGGCATCACGGACACGCCCGGCGGCCTCAAGCTGCAGTGCGAGGGGCACAACGTCCTCTACCGGAACATCTGGATCCGGGAGCTCGATCTCGACAAGGCCAATACGCGGTTCGGCCGCCCGTCCCATGCGGCGGTCATCCCCGAGCCGCGCGACGCGCGGTGGATGACGCGGCACGAGCGCTTCAACGAGCGCGTGCGTCAGGGCGACGTCGACCTGATCTTCATCGGCGACTCCATCACGCAAGGGTGGGAAGGGGCCGGAAGGGAGGTCTGGAGCCGGTACTACGGCACGCGGAACGCGGTGAACCTCGGGATCGGCGGCGATCGAACGCAGCACGTCCTCTGGCGTCTCGACCATGGCAACGTCGATGGCATCTCCCC
>JAFGKN010000361.1 GCA_016928605.1 Planctomycetota bacterium
CTCGGAGCGGAGCGATTCCTCGATCCCCCGGCTCATCCCCGTGAATCCCATGAAGGCCATCGCCAGGATGCCCGCGACGAGGAGGGCGATGCCGGGACCGCGCAGAGGCGCCGGCACGTCGCAGAGATCGAGCTCCTCGCGGATGCCGGCCATCAGGACGATCGCGATCGTGAATCCGACGCCCCCCCCGATCGCCAGCGTGAGCGCCTGGTGCAGGCCCCACATCTCGGATGGCGGCGCGCCGGAGACGCGCTTCAGGATCTCGAGGCACGCGAAGAGGATGGCGCAGTTGGTCGTGATCAGCGGCAGGAAGACGCCGAACGACTTGTAGAGCGGCGGAAAGAACTTCCTCAGGTACATCTCGACGAACTGCACCGACGAGGCGATGACGAAGATGTACATGATGTAGCTGAGGATGCTCAGGTCGATCGACCTCTCCGCGCCGCCGCCCATCAGGTTCCAGACCCAGGCGGGGATGGGCGCCCCGGGGCGGAGCAGAAAGTAGGTGAAGGCCCAGGAGAGCGAGGCGGCGATCGAGATCACGAACGTCACGGCGCACCCCATCCCGAAGGCCATGTCGATCCTGCGCGAGACGCCGAGGAAGGGGCAGATCCCCACGAAGTAGTAGAGGACGAAGTTGTTGATGAGCGCCGCGCTCAAGGCGATGAGGATGAGCTGAATCAGCGTGTCCATGTCAAGCCCTCGCCCTCTGTCTCTTCGCGCTGCGCTCCTGGATCCAGTTCACGAGCCCCAGCAGGCATCCCAGCGTGATGAAGGCCCCCGGCGGGAGCACCATGATGCCCCAGGCGGGCCACCAGCCTCCCTCGCCCTGCGATCGCAGCAGCGTCAGCCCGAACCAGGTCCCCGATCCGAGCACCTCCCGGACGGTCGCGATGGACGCCAGAGCCAGGGCGAATCCCATCGACATCCCGACGCCGTCCGAGACCGCGGTGAAGAGCGACTGCTTGGAGGCGCAGATCTCGCAGCGGGAGATGATGATGCAGTTCACGATGATCAGAGGGATGTAGGGACCGAGCTGCTTGCTCATGTCGTACATGAACGCCGCCAGGAAGCGGTCCGCGATCGTCACGAAGGTCGCGATCGTGAGGGTGAAGACGAGGATCCTCAGGTGCGGCTTCAGGAGTCCGCGCATGAGCGAGATCATGATGTTGGCCATGATGAGGACGAAGGCCGTCGCCCCCGCCATCGTCATCGCCGGCTTCATGGCCCCCGTGACCGCCAGTGTCGGACACATGCCGAGGAGCTGGCGGTAGACGGGGTTCTCCGGCAGGATCCCGTTGACGAATCTCTCCAGCGCAGTGGGCTGATCGTGAGCCATGGTGATCGCTCGACTTCTCGGCAAGCCCCGCCTCCCTCGAGGACAGGCTGCCGCGGCAGATTCCCGCTCTGCGGGAAGACTCCAGGCTAGGGCGCGGACTCCGCTTCCTCGGCCCTCCTCGCCAGCTCGCTCCGCAGGCTGGCCATGGCCTGGTTGATGATCGCGCAGACGCTCTCCGACGAGATCGTCGCCCCGGTCACCGGCTTCACGTGGTGATCGAGGGTCTGCTTCTCCTTCTGGACCTGGAGCGGAGTCCCGGTCGGCTTGCCGGGGAACTGGTCCGTGAACCTCGGCCCGCTCTCGATGTAGTTCCCGAGGCCCGGCGTCTCCTTCTGGGCCAGCACGAAGATCCCCGTGAGCTTCTCGCAGGCGCGGTCGACGCCGATCACCAGCTCGATCTCGTCGGCGAAGCCCTGGCCCTTCGCGAGGATGATCCAGCCCTTGAGCGAGCCGTCGCCCGCCGCCGCCCGGTAGACCTGGTAGGGCTTGCCGTCCGCGCCGGCGGCTTCCAGCCTCTCGCTCGCTTCGGCGGCAGCGCCGGGGACGAGGCGGGGGATCACGCCGCGCGTCTCGTTCTCCTTGTTCGCGGCGATGATCGGAGAGAGGAAGACGTGCACCGCGGCCAGCCCCACTCCGAAGGAGAGAGCCAGGACGATGACGAGCAGCCCCTCCGCGATGTAGCCCTGCCGGCGCCGCATCGCAGCGTGCAGGCGGATCTCGCTGCGGTGCGCTCCGGGGGAGGATCTCTCGACCATGACGGCGTTCATCTCGATGCGCTAGGCCTTCTGTGGAACCGGCCCGCCGAGGGGCCGCGGGATGGTGGCGCGGTGGATCAGCGGAGTCGCGGCGTTCATGAGCAGCACAGCGAACATGACGCCCTCGGGGTAGCCGCTGAAGACGCGGATGACGTAGACGAGGATCCCCACGCCGAGACCGAAGATGAAGCGGCCCCTGGGAGCAAGCGGGCTCGAGACGGGATCGGTCGCGATGAAGAACGCGCCGAAGAGAAGCGATCCGCCCAGCAGGTGGTGCAGCACGGTCCACGCCGCGTCGGGATGGAGCAGGTTGTCCAGCCCCGCCAGCACAGCGACGCCGAGGATCACGCCGGCGGGGATCTGCCAGGCGGCCGTGCGCCGGAGGCAGAGGAAGAGACCGCCGAGGATGCACGCGAGGCTGCTCGTCTCCCCCAGCGAGCCGTTGGTCACGCCGAGGAAGAGCGGCCAGAGCCCCGGGACCGGCGCCCCCTGCTTCGCCGCCGTCAGCGGCGTGGCCTGCGTCAGCGCGTCGAGCGCGGAGGCCGGATCGACGTAGGCCGGAGCCCCCAGCAGGGCCGCGAAGCTGATCATCACGAAGGCGCGGCCGACCATCGCGGGGTTGAACAGGTTCTGGCCGAGGCCGCCGAAGACGATCTTGCCGAGGCCGATCGCCGCCAGCGAGGCGATCACGCCCACGTACCACGGTGCGCTCCAGGGCAGAGAAAGCGCGAGGATGACGCCGGTGACGAGGGCCGAGCCGTCGAGGATCGAGAGCCTTCGCCCGCGCATCCTCGTGAAGACGGCCTCGAAGACGACGCAGCTCGCCGCGCAGATCGCGATCTGCGCGAGGGCGCTGAGCCCGAAGACCCAGGTCGCCATCGCCGCTGCCGGGATCAGCGCGAGGAGGACATCGACCATCATGCCGCGCGTCGTGAGCGCGGGGTTCGAGATGTGGGGACCGGGCGCCACGTGGAGGTCGGGAGCCCGCGCCTCGGGTGCGGTCTCGGAGGGCGCTTCGCCGCCAGCTCCAGTTTCCGTTTCGGGTCCAGCCATGAGGTCCTGGAGTCCTCGCTACTTCTTCTTGTTGGTCGCCGCCATCTGAGCCTTCCCCATCCGGATGAGCTGGACGAGGGGGATGCTCGCGGGGCACTCGTAGGCGCAGCAGCCGCACTCCATGCAGGCGGCCATGTGATGCCGCTCGGCCACGTCCCACGCGCCGGCGCGAGCGGCGAGCGCGATCCGCGAGGGGACGAGGTTCATGGGGCAGACGTCGACGCACCGGCCGCATCGCACGCAGCTCGTCTCCTCGGCCTTGCGGACGTCGCGCGCGGTGAGCACGGTGATGCCGCTCGTGCCCTTCGTCACCGGCACGTTCAGATCGCCGAGCGTGAAGCCCATCATCGGACCGCCCGCGACCACCCGCGCGGCATCCTCGGTCAGTCCCCCGCACGCGTCGATGAGCGC
>JAFGKN010000362.1 GCA_016928605.1 Planctomycetota bacterium
CTGCCGGCAGCGCTCTCGAGGCTCGGCTGCGACCTCCCCAGGGCCGGATGCGTCGCGCTCGCGCGCCTCATCCACCCTCGCCTTCCCGGCGGTGCGTCATAGGACGCGAGCGCCACCGTCCAGTCTGCCCCTTCCGCTAACCCGACCATCGCGGCACCTGGTCGTCGCCAGCCGTGCTCTGGACCACGAGGGCCCTGCCTGAAGCCGGAGACGTCCCGGAGGGTCTGCCCTTGCGCTTCTGCTGCAAGGGACGAAACCCGCGGGTTCCGCAAATCCATGCGACCGGTCGGCAGGCACGTTTGCGCCTTGAGGACGGTCATCCTATTCTTTGCTGGCTTCTGGGGAAGAAAGAAACCGTATCGGCGACTGAGCCAGGTTGGCGAGCGATACAAACCTCAAATGGGTGTGACAGACTGATGTCCGCCAGGAACAATCAGGCCAGGCTGCGAGCCTGGATCGAGGCCTACAAGAAGAGACCGGACCAAGCACTGGCTCTCAAGATCGCCAAGGCCTTGTACCGACTGGACTACCTCAGCGAGGCGTTCCGCTGGGCAAAACACCTCAAGGAAAAGTTCCCGTCTTTCAACCAGGGCCTGAAGCTCTATCAGAAGATCAAGCGCCGAACAGTCAGCGTGTCTCTCCGCCAGGCTCGAGAACGCGCGCGCGTCTCTCCAACTCCCGAGAACATCGTCCGTTTCTGCGAGCTCTTGCGGGTCGCCGGGAAGTTCCGCCGCGCCTTCCGCCTCGCGAGAAAGGCCGACCGGACCTACCCCGATGACTGGCAAGTGCAACTCGTCATCGGCAAGCTCGAATTCGATCGCTTCTCCAGGACAGAGAACGACGAGACGGGGTGGGATGCCGTCGAGCATCTCGACAGATCTCGCTGTCTGAACCCTGACAACTACTCGACCCTGATCCTCCTCGCGATCGCTCTCGCGCGTCTCCGCAGCTACGACGACGCTCTGGCTGTCGTCGACTCAGGGCTCGAGCTGGCGCCTCGAGACCTCAGAGCCCTCCGCCTCAAGAGGAGGATCCTCAAGGCACTCGATGAGAGCTCGAGACGCGCGGCCCAGGAACCTGAGGAAGCACAGAGAGCCGATGCCGTGGGAGAGCACCCGCTCCTGGCAACCGTCCTCGCTGTTCACGGAGCGGTCGGAGCCTTCCTTTTCAACAAGCAAGGGCGCGTCACGGACCGCAAGATCAGGCAGAACCGGTGCTTCGATTTCTCCGCCCCCGACGAAGTCTTCGAGGCGATGGCAGCGGCGTGCCGGTTGAACACGCATCGGATCGGCCTCGGTGACCTGCTCTCGTGCTCGCTGACCGGCGAGGGCTGGAACGCGGTCTACCACACAGCAGAAGCAGGCCCCGTTCTGACGTTCTTTGAAGGTGACTTCAGCGGAGAGGATGTCGAGGCGGAGATCAATGGCGCCCTACGCCAGCATCAGACGGCTTTGAGCCGCGAGCCGGTGGGAGCCGCCACACCTTGAAGCAAGCGAGACATCGCCTGCCGGCGATAGCCCGTCGATAAACCCAGCTGAAATCGATGCGAAACATACTGAAAGACTTGAATGCCGAGGCCGATATCGTCGGCAGCATGGTGATCACACAGGACGGCATCATGGTAGCGGCCGCGCTGGGCAGGGATCTGGAAGAGGATGCCGTTGCCGCATTCGCCTCATCCCTGCTCGTCTCCATGAAGAGGAGCCTGTCCGAGATCAAGACGCCCAGCGACATCAGCTCATGCACATTGAAGGGCGCAGACGGGAAGTTCGCGTTCTTCGACATGAAGAGCTCTTACCTCGTTATCGTCGCCGATTCGAATACACGTCTCGACGAGTGGACGGAGTCCATTCAGAGAGCAAAAGAGAGAATCATGAACCGCAGGGTCGCCTGAATCACGAGGCAAAGCGGAGAGCGGAGACAATGGTTCAAATCAACTTCGCCCTGAGAGAAGTCAACTGCAAAATCGTCTACTACGGTTGCGGCCTGAGCGGAAAGACAACGAACCTCGAGGTTGTTCATGGCAAGGCGCCCCGTAATCACGTGGGAGAGCTGACATCCATCGCAACCGAGGGAGATAGAACCCTCTTCTTTGACTTTCTGCCCCTGAACCTGGGCCATGTCGCTGGGATGAACACCAAGTTCCAGATCTACACGGTTCCCGGTCAGGTCTACTACAACTCGACTCGAAAGCTCGTCCTGCAAGGAGCCGACGGAATCGTATTCGTCGCCGACTCCCGCAAAGGGAAGATGGACGAGAATATCGAATCCCTTCAGAATCTCGAAGAAAACCTGCGCGCGTACGGAATGGATATCCATACGATTCCTCTCGTCATGCAGTACAACAAGAGGGATCTTCCGGATATCTACACCATCGAGGAGCTCGAGGAGAAGCTCAATCGCTTCAGCGCACCCCACTTCGAGGCGGTGGCCGTGACGGGCGAAGGCGTCTTCCCCACGCTCAAGAAGCTCTCCAGCATGGTTCTCGAGAGCCTGAATCGCCAGCAAGGCTCGACGGTGGTTCGAGCCCCCAGAAAGCAGGCGATGCCTGCCAAGCAGCCGGCGATGGTAGGAGCGGCTGGCCCTCAGCGGCCCGTGGCCGCAACTCGCGGCAAGAGCCCGGCCGCCCCGCAGCGCGACTCTTCGGAAGCAGCGGGACGAACCAAGGCAGGCGCCGCCCGGTCCCGCAATGCCGTCGTCAAGGATCGCGTCGTCCGGTCACCGGAGGTCAAACCCATCGAGCGGAGATCACCGCCCCAGAAGGGCGTGACCGTGCGCCGCCCGGTCGTGAGCAAGCCAGCCGCATCCTCGGATTGCCCTCAGGCCCAGCCGAGAAAGTCGAAGGCCGGCCTGATTACCGTCTTGCTCTTGCTCTTGCTGGCTGGAGCGGGTGCTGCGGCATACTTCTTCCTGCTGAAGTAAGGATTCTTTGGAACAACGTTGAACCACAACAACCTTCGCTGCTCCCATGGAGCAGGGATCTGTTGAGAGTAGTCTCGGGAGGTGGGCCATCATCACCGATAGCGACAATATCAGAGAGAAGCGGTTGGTCTTCTACAAGGACGACATTGATCGAATCAATGATGTCCTCAAGGAGTTCTTGCAGCTCTCCGACTCGAAGTGCAATATGCTCATCGACAAGGAAGGGCATATGGTCACGAAAGCCGGATCGACCGAAGACTTCGACATGCAGGCGGTCGCCGCTCTCGTGGCCGGTAGCTATGCAGCGACGAGGGAGATGGCTCGCCTCCTGGGCGAGGATGAGTTCTCGGTGCTCTTCCACCAGGGCCGGAAGGACAATATCCAGCTGACTCTGGTCGGCGATCGAACAATCCTGGCCACGGTCTTTGACGAGCGAACGACTATTGGAATGGTCCGGCTCTATGCGAAGGAGGCGTCGGAGAAGCTCCTCAAGGTGTTCGAGCATATCGCTAACCGCAAGGAGGAAGGCCAGGAATCTCTGAGCCAGGAGTACTCCGATTCCGTGAAAGACCAGCTCGAGAGCTTCTTCGCGGAGTGATATCGCCGCGCCCCTCCGGCCGACGAGGTGGGCGCGGCGCACGACCGGCGAGGAAGCCTTGCCGGCGAGCACCGCGCGTCTGACCTCGGCGCGGCAGCGGAGTGCGGGCCCATTCTCGAGCAGGGCGATTCCGCCGGAGCGGAGCCGGCCCCCTGTTCTCCCGAGCCAGGGGACCGATTCCACAGGAGGCCTCGCCCACATCCTCCCGCGGCTCTGCGTGTGATGCGCGACGGCCACACGCTCTCCGGGGCGAGGACCCTTGGCGAAAGGACACCGCGTCCCAAGGGGATGCGCATCGCGGCCGGGCGCTGCCTCTGCCTCGGATTCTGCCTCCGCCTCGCGGTCCCTCCCGCTCCCGCTGCAGCCTCCCGCACCGAGTCGGGCACGTACCGTGGAACCTCTGCCCCGGTCTCGAGAGCGAGAACGGCTGCCGGCTGACCTTGCTTCCGGGCACGGGGGCGTCAGGCCGCGCGCCCCACGCCCGGAGCGTCAGCTCTCCTGGGCCTCTTGAGCCTCCGGGGCATCCGTGTTCTCGCGGAGATCGAGGAGCAGCTGCACGACATCGTTCTGCAGATCGGTGAGATCGGCGATGACGAACGCCATCTCGCCCAGATACTTCAGGAAAAGAAAGCTCAGCGCAGCCAGGAGCGCGCAGGCGACAAGCCCCAGGAGGAGAGAGGCCACCCCCGCGCCCCCCTGCACGGCGAGGTAGACCATCAGGCCCGCCCCCAGCACCACGAGCATGAGAACAAGATAAGCGGAGAGGATCAGAAGGTCTGAAAGCGCCCGCAGCCTCAGAAACCTCGACGGCGCGTTCGGGTGATAATGCCGGACGGCCTGGAGCCCCGTCTGGTACCTCTCGTAGTAGGGCTGGCCGCTCAGCTCCTTCTTCTTCTCCTGGCGCTCGATGAGCTCGAGGCGCCGCACATCGTTCTCCTCCTCCCGCCGCCGCCGCTGCTCCTGCTCCCGGATCTCCAGCTCTTCCTCGCGGCTCCTCAGGATGAAGCGGTAACCGCACCGGGGACACGCTTCCTTCTTGCCGAGGTAGCTGTCGGGGGCGGAAAAACGCTTTCCGCAGCGCGGACACGAGGTTCGGACAGCCAACCGAGATCCCTCAAATCCTGGACAGCTGCGCTGGATCAGAACCCGCTGTCGTCGTCATCGCCGAGGTCGATCTCGTCGTCATCATCATCCCCCAGGCTGATGCCCTCATCTTCGTCTTCCGGAGGTGCTGCCTCGGCGCCAGCGTCCCCGGCCGCCGCGCCCTCGGAGACGGCTGCGGGTGCGGACAGCAGAAGCGCGAGCTGCTCCTCAGCACTGAAACCCGCGCTGCCGAACGCGGTCCAGGCGGAGCGGCGCAGCCGCAGATCCGTCTCTCTTGTTCCGAGAAGGATGATCTGCGCGACGTCCTTCGGTGCCTTGCCGGAGCCGGCCTCGAGGATCCGGCCCACCGCCTGCATCGCCGCACTTCGGACCTCGATTTCGTTGTCCACGTTGGCGAAGACCTGCACCACTTCCGCGACTCTCGGCTCCGCCGCGGCCCCCAGCGCGGCAAGCGTCCGAAGACATGGGATCCGGACGCTATCCGGCCGGTTCGAGAGGACGATCGCGAGCGAATCCACCGCCTCTTCGACAGCAATCCGCGGGCTGGGCGCGCTCGCCAGCCCCTCGAGGGCGATGGCAGCCTCCTCGGCCAGCTTCACGGCCAGAGCCTTGTCGTCCTCCTTGTCCGCGAAGAGCGGACCGGTGATGGTCTTTCGCAGAGTCACCGCGTCGATGTTCGCCGGGACGACCCAGACCTTCTTCTCCGCGTCCGCGTAGAGGTCGCTGGCCTGCGCGAGCCTTTCAGGATCCACGACCACGATGATGGGCACGTCGGCCGTGCGGTAGCTGTTCCTGCCCTCGCGGAGCTCGACGATGAACCGGTTCACCGACTTGACCGGATCGGTCTCGCTTCCGAGCTTCAGCTGCTCGTCGACCAGGATCAGATCCGGCGGCAGCTCGGTGATGGTCTGGTAGGCCTCAGCAACCGTGGCGAGGTGGAAGTTGCTCTCCATGTTGAGCTCATCGAGCACCGCGTCGAAGCGGTTGGCCAGCGCCTGAGAGCCCATGGCCTTCACCGCGGTGCGGATGCCGCTCTGCACGACGGCGGAGCTCAGGATCGAAATCACCTGCTTGCCGGCGTCGAAGTCCTTCTGAGGATTCCATTCGGCCAGAGCGACGGCAGCGGCGATGCGGACCAGCCGCGAGCTCTCGTCCTCCAGAGCATCGATGAGAGAGCCGGGAACCGGCCCCTCCAGGTGCCGCTCGCGGATTCTCTGGATGACGTACTGTGCCACTTCCGGCCTCTTGTAACTGAGGGCCTGACGGAGGGCATCGACGAGCAGGGATGCCGGAACGGCCACCGTCCGTAGGCGCGTGACCGACTCCATGACGTCTTTCTGGGTCTCGAGGATCTCGCGATCGTCGTCCTGAGAATCCTGCGAAGCGTACCAGGCGAGGTTCTTGTCGTACTTGACGATCTGCGAGCAGTCGTTGAGATAGTTGAGGAGAACCGCATCCTCATACCCAGGATCGAGCTGGAGCGCCAGCTCGAGGTTCTGCTGCGCCATCCGCTCGCTGAACTGGAAGCGGGCGACGCGCTCGGCAACGACCTGATCTCCGTCGAGACGGTAGATCTTGGCCGAGTAGGTCGACCTGTCGAAGGGATTGGCATGGGGGCTCAGGAACAGCGAGCGGGCGTTGCGCAAGAAGAGCTGCTTGGCGTCGGACCGTCCCAGCGCCGAGTCCTCCAGATCTCCCAGGATGGCCTCGATCGCGGTCTTCGCCTCTTGCTGCACCTGCGAGTTCTCGTCCGTCTCGAGCATGGCCTTGAGAAAGGCGAGGGAGTACTCGTGACGGACCGACCTGGCGCCGAGCACCTTGGCGATGTTGGTGCGAACATTGTTGTTGGGGTGCTGGAAGGCGACGGTGAGAGGAGGAATCGCATCCTTCCCGATGTGATGGGTGATCCAGATCAGCGCGGTCGCGCGGTTGCCGATGTCGGAATCGCCGAGCACGGGAATCAGCGCCGGCACCAGATTGCGGCCGAAGCGGCTGGCGTACTCGATCATGAGCCTCAAGCGCTCCGTGCCGTCGCTCTGGAGCACCTGCTGCACGGCCCGGGCGATCGCCTCCGAGTCGTCGATCGCCCGGCGATACGACTTGCTGGCCATCTCGAGCAGCTCGTGACCGATGCCCGCGATCCTCGTATCCTCGTCGCGCGCCATCCTCACGATCGTGGCCACGGTAGCTTCCTGGACGAGCCGGAAGATGAGATCGTTGGAAGGCTGCTGTGCGAAGAGCCTCTCGAAGTTCTCGACGGCCTCGGGCTTGTTTCCCTCCTGGAAGCTCTTCAGGCCCGCGCCGAAGAGCGACTCGGCATCGGAGCCCTGGGCTCGGAGCATCGCGCTCCCGGCGACCCATGTGCCCACCACCACCAAGCTCCACAGGCCGATTCCCAAACAGCAATCGCGCAGTGTTCTACCCATGATGGCCCTTCTTGCTTCCAAGTGCTTCTCTCTTGCCTGCTCGTATCGAGACCAAAACTCCTACAGTCCCTCGCTGCAAAGTTCGTCGGACCCAGCGACTCCAGGACACTCCTCGGGTGATGGGAGCTCTACGGAGCCGCGCTCCGCCAACAGGCGTGGCGAACTTCGAGGCGCGGAATTGCTGGAAAGTCGGAAGTTTACCGGAATCGAGAGTGCGATGATAGCCGTGCGCTGGATGCCTGTCAAGGTTCACGGCGAGGGAGCCGCGTC
>JAFGKN010000363.1 GCA_016928605.1 Planctomycetota bacterium
ACTTCCGAGGCCGACAACGTCTGCATCGCCAAGGCCAACGAGGCGGGACAGGGGCATATCTTCGAGGCGTGGGACGAGCTCTCTCCGCAGGCCCAACGGGATCTCATCCGGCAGGTCCAGACGATCGATTACCAGAACGTCAAGCGTCTGAACCACCAGCGTCTGCACGGCCGGGTCGAAAGCCTGGCCCAGCAGGTGCTGAAGCCCGCGCCCGTCGAGCGGCTGCCCTCGCCCCTGGATGACACGGAGAACTACGCCGAGTGCCGCCGCGTCGGCGAGGAGGCCATCCGCGCCGGCAAGGTCGGCCTCGTCATGGTCTCCGGAGCGTCTTCGATCGGCCCTCTGGGAGAGCCTACGGGCTATCTCCCGGTCGGTCCCGTGACCGGAAAGAGCGGCTTCCAGCTTCACGCGGAGAAGATCCGCGCGCTCAACATCCGCCACAAGGTCTCCCTGCGCTGGTGGATCGTCGTCCATCCCGACGCCCTGGAGAGGGTGCGGGAGTTCTTCCGCAGCCAGGCCTACTTCGGCCTCAACTGCTCGAAGCTCATCTTCTCTCCGCAGCCGATGATGCCGCTCGTGAACCGCCGCGGGAAGTTCCTGCGGATCGAGCCGGGCCGCCTGGCCATGGAGTCGACCGGCCACGGGGGAGTCCTCCTCGAGTTCCTCAAGAAGGAGCGGCTGGAAGAGCTGCGGCGCGATGGCATCGAGTATCTCTTCTTCTTTCTCGTCGACAACCCGCTCGTGAAGATCGCCGACCCGCTCTTCATCGGGCGCCACATCCTCTCCGGCGCCGAGGTCTCCTCCAAGACCGTCGCCAAGCTGAAGCCGGATGAAAAGGTCGGCGTCTTCTGCCAGGTCGGTAGCACGACGGCTGTGATCGAGTACTCCGAGCTGAGCCCGGAGGATCGCGAGCTGAAGACGGAGGACGGGAGTCTCGCCTTCCACCAGGGCAACGTGGCCGTCCACATGTTCAGCACCTCGTTCTTCCAGCGCATGGTCGACGAGAACGTCCAGCTCCCGTTTCACATACGGGAGCACACCGTGCAGTTTCTCGACAAACGGGGGCACCGCATCCGCCCCACGGAGCCCAACTGTGTCCAGTTCCGCTACTTCGCCTTCGATGCGCTCCGGGTGGCGCAGAAGGCCATCCTCGTGGAGGTGAGCCGGGACGAGGAGTTCTCCCCGATCAAGTGCTCGCAAGGGGATTACTCTCCGCAGGCCGCCGTCAGGAACCTCTCCCGACTCTACGCACGCTGGCTGCGCAACGCGGGAGCCACGTTCAAGGACTCCGGGGGCGATGAAGGCCTCCAGGCCATCGAGATCTCGCCCCTGTACGCCCTCGACGAGGCAGAGCTCACGTCGAAGATCGAGCTTCCCCTCCACGTCGAGAAGGATCTCTACCTCGGGGGACGATCCTTATGATCGGTCCGGGCCGGCTGCGGCCGGGGAGCACGGCGCGCCTCGCCGGCTTGGCTCTGCTGGCCGCAGTTCTCGCCGCGGCGGTGGCACCGGCACCGACACCGGCTCGAGCTGCCGACAGCGTCGAGCAGCGGATCGAGGACCTCGCCAGAGACGACCCGTTCGTCTCGCTGCAGGCGGAGAGCGAGCTGCGCCGGCTCGAGTACGATGCGTTCGCGCCCCTCATCGAGGCGTCGCGGTCCAGGCGGCCCGAGATCCGCCTCACGGTGGACCGCATCCTCGACGATCTGCTCGAGAGCTTTCTGCTCGAGCTCGAGAGCGAGTACCGGTCGCTCGATCTCGACCGGCGCGAGCTCGAAGAGCTCCGCGCCCGCCAGCGCGCCCGCGAGGAGATCGCGAGGCTCGAAAGCGTCGTGAAGCGCTGGAAGGAGGAGATCCCCGACCTGGACTCGAAGGCCGAGCGCTTCCTGACGCGCCTGGCTCTCCAGCGCCGCCGGGAAGAGCTCGCTCCCGGCGAGCCGCCCGACCCGGATCTCGAGAGGAAACTGGCCGAGCTGACGGCCGAGGTCGAGGCGCTCAAGGCGGCCGCTCCCGATCTCGAGAAGAAGGTCCTCGAGCTCGCCCGGTACTACCAGCTCAAGTCCCTCCAGCCGACTCTCGAGGAGCGAGGCGAAGTCGAACCTCTGCGCATCCAGGAGCTGAGCGAGAGGGTGGCCGAGCGCGAACCCCGTGTCGAGAGGCTGGTCGCGCGCGTCCACCAGTGGGGGCTTCCCGTCTACTCCGCCATCGCTGCGCGCCGGCGCGTCCTGCCGGTCTCCGGGCCGAGCGAAGCTGGCGATCTGCGCCCGCCCGTGCAGATCCTCTACGAGGAGATCCTCTCCGAGGCGATGGAGAAGCTGCCCGAGGACATCTGGCAGCCGTCCGCTGAAGAGATCGGCGCGGTCCGCTACTGCGCCGCGCTGCTCTGGGCGCATGAGATCGACAGGCGCGGTCCTCGAGCGGAGCGGGCGCGGAGGCTCCTCGACCGGCACATCGATCTGACGATCGGCGACCTCGACTCGCCGGAGTGGGCCGTCCGCGAGCGCGCCGCCCGCGAGCTCTACAGGCTTGAGACGCGCGGCCTGGATGCCTTGCTCCGGAAGACCGGCCTGGAGGATGCCGCCGACTTCGATCCGGCGGCGGGGCCTCATGCGTTTCTGGCGTGTCTCCTCAGGTGGCGGATCGACCCGCGGACGTACCACCGCGTGGGGATGCACTTCGGCGAGTACCGCCAGCTCTCGTATGCCGCGCGGCGACGGAAGATCTTCCAGTACGCGCGCGCGGCCGGCCACGACGCGCTGCCGACCCTGCGCGCCGTCGTGATCGACGACTCCCTGGAGCCCAGCTTCCTCGTCAAGTACGCCGCGTCGAAGGCGCTCGAGTCGCAGGCCGGCGACCGCCTCGGGTATCTCGTCCTCAAGTCGCTCCATCCGGCCCTCGTTCTCAAGCGCCCTCAGATCTCGAAGGACCTGCGGATCATCCAGGGCCTCGCGCATGTCCGGAGCAAGAGGTATGCCGAGGCGATCGAGGAGTTCTCCAGGATCCTGGAGGACGCACCGTTCGACTTCGAGGGCAACTATCACACAGCCTTCACGTATCTGCTGATGAAGAACTTTCCCAAGGCGGTCCATTACTTCGAGATCGCCCGGCGGATCCAGCCTGAGGACCAGCTCACCCTCTACAACCTCGCCTGCGCCTACTCGCTGGGCGGCAAGCAAGACCAGGCCCTCGAGGCCCTGGAGGCATCGGTGAAGGCCGGCTTCGACGATGCCGACCACATGGAGCAGGACCCCGATCTGGATCCTCTGAGAAACCTGCCCCGGTTCCGGAAACTCATCGAGGAGCTCCGCGCCGCGCAGAGATCGCCGCGCTGATGCCCGGCGGACTGCCCCCCGTTCGATGTGCCCCGTCCTGCGGCGGATGCTATCCTTCCAAGACTTGACCGTCTGAGGTTTTCCGGCCGGGACGCGATCGGCGAGGGGATGGTCCACCGGGCTGCGGGTCGGGCGAGATCGACGCGCGGCATCCAGGGCCAGACGGCGCGCCAGCCGGGTGGGTGAGCGTGATGCCTGCAAACGTCGCTGATACTCTGGACACCGAGCTGAGGACGAAGGAGCTCTGCAAGCAGTTCCTCGCGATCGGAGAGAAGGAGCTGACCGGCACCCTCGAGGTGGTCTCCGTCGACGGTCAGGTCAAGAGCTTCCTCTGCCGGCAGGGGACGATCGCCGACGTCGACACTGGAGCGGAGCAGACTCTCCTCACTGCGATCCTGATGGACTCCGGCCGCGTCTCGCCCCGCCACCTCAAGAAGGCCCAGCGCACCGCGGAGAAGAGCGGAGTCCGCCTCGCCGACGCGATCCTGGAGATGAACCTCATCCCCGAGGATGAGCTGCTGGCGGCGATCGAGGAGGGGATCTCCCGCGAGGTGACCGACGTCTTCGGCTGGGCGATCGAGCAAAGCGCTTTCCAGTCGCACGAGATCGACGAGCGCGTGGAGGGCTTCCAGAGCGAGCTCTCGGATTACTTCGACCTCCAGGCCGATCCCGAGACCCTCTTTCTCGAGGCGGCTCAGCGCCTGGAGCGCTGGGACCTGGTCCAGTCGTGCTACGAGCTGCTGCTCGACGTCTTCTACGCGACGCCGGGCACGTTCAGCTACTTCCGCGAGCCCGACAGCTTCCCGGCAGAGACCCGTATTCTAGGCGCCATCGACGGGGTGAAGGACGTCGAGGAGACCGTCCGCGAATCAGGGCTCGATCCGTTCGCCGCCATCGACGTCATCCGCGGGCTCATCCGGGAGCAGGCGATCGAGCTCATCAACCCGGTGCAGATGTTCCAGCTCGGCGCGCAGGTCGCCTCCGAGGGGAACATGGAGAAGGCCTGCCGCCTCCTCCAGCGGGCGAAGGATCGAGGTCTGAACGACTTCGACATCGAGCTGCGGCTGGCACAGGCTCTCGAGGCCGTCGGCCGCAAGTCGGAGGCCGCGGCAGCCTACCTCGAGTTCTGCGAGAAGTGCCTGGACCAGAGGAGGCTGGGCGATGCGATCCGCAGCCTGCGCCGTCTCGTCAAGCTCAGCCCCGACGACACCGAGCCGACCAAGAAGCTGATCGGTCTCCTCGTGCAGAACAACCGGGTCGAGGAGGGGATCGAGACGGCGGTCGCCCTCGCCAGCCGCCTCAAGCTCAAGGGCGAGCACCGCGCGGCCCTCGACCTCCTGATCCCTCTCAGAGCCTCCAGCCCCCGCAACGTCGCTCTCCACGAGAAGATCATCGAGATCGCGAAGCTGGTCCAGGACGAGCGTCTGGTCCAGGAGGAGAGGGAGCTCATCGCGCAGGCCTTCCACGACCGCCGCGACACGGCGGAGGCGCTGGAGGCCTACCAGGGCATGTTCTGCGAGGGCAACGACTCGCTCGAGGTCAGGCTGAAGCTGGTGGATCTCCACCGCGAGCAAGGCAACCGCCAGAAGGCGATCGATCACTTGAGCGCCGTCCTCAACCTCGGCGGGCGGCAGAAAGTGAAGGACATCAAGACGCTCCTCTTCGTCCACGAGACGATGCTCGAGCTCGATCCTGGCAATGTCCGGTCGAACCGCTGGCTGATCCAGCACTACCTGAAATCGGGCAAGAGCGAGCGCGCCGTGGAGCGCATCAAGGCCTGGCTTCCCGAGCTGGAAAAGGCGGGCAACCACGCTGATCTCTCCTCCGCGCTCCAGCAGCTCATCAGCCTGGAAGACCGTCTCGAGTACCGGTGGTCGCTGGCCTCCGTTCTGGAGACGCTGGGCAAGAGGCAGGAGAGCCAGAGCGTGCTCCGGGATCTCGTGGCCCAGGCGCTGCGGACGAGGTCGTTCGATGCCGCCGCCAGGGCGCTGGATCACATCCTCAAGACGGAGCCTCTGGACATCGAGACGCGCAAGAGCCAGGTGGAGCTCCTCGACCTCCGCGGAGACAAGAAGGCCGCTGCCGAAAAGCTGAAGGATCTCGCCACGCTGGAGATCCTCGCGGGGAGGATCCAGGAAGCGGAGGGCTTCTGCCGCCAGCTCCTGATCCTCCACCCCGAAGATGCGGAGATCGTCGACAAGCTGGGAAACCTCTGCATGGAGCTCGGCGACAAGCAGAAGGGGATCGAGCAGTACCTGAAGGCGGCCAAGATCCATATCAGCAACAAGAACCTCGGGCGGGCTCGCTGGACGCTGGACCGTCTGCTCAAGGCCCAGCCACAGCACACCGAGGGCAAGTCGCTCCTGGCCCGGCTGCAGCAGCTCGAGGAAGCGCTGAGCGCTCCTCCCCAGGAAGCGGCGCCGGCTCTCCCGAAGCCGAAACCGAAGCCGAAGCCGGGCCCATCGTCCGCCATCACGCTGCAGAAGCAGCCCTTCGAGAGCGCGACTCCGGTGAAGACCACCGTCAACGGCATCACCGCGCGTCTCAGGAGCCTGAAATCGGACAAGGAGTCCGGCGGGCGCGGCAAGCAGATGGGCAAGGTCGGCAACATCGCAGCAAGACTCAAGTCGCTGGCGGGCGGAGGAGAGGGGCCGCCCGCGGCTACATCCCCATCTCCATCCCCGCAGCGGGCTCCGCCGGGATCCGGGCTTCCCGGCCAAAGCGCCCGCGGAGAGATGACAGAGACGGGGCGAGGCGGGGCCGATTCCGCCGCGAGCCCGCTGCGCCTCGCTGCCGTGGACGCGTCCGCGTTCGAGGCGCTGCTCGCGGGCGAGGGCGGCGAGATGTCGAGCCCGACTGCCACGGAGGAGGCCTCATCCACGGCCCAGACGCCGGCAACGCCGGCGAGCGGTGCGGAGGGAG
>JAFGKN010000364.1 GCA_016928605.1 Planctomycetota bacterium
GGAGCGAATCCATGCCCCTTCTCCGTGTGGACATGGAGCAGTACTGGACTCCTGATCCTCTTCAGATCCTCGAGGATCTCGATCAACTCGCTCAGATCATGGCCGTCCACGGGGCCGTAATAGTTGAATCCGAGCTCCTGGAAGAGCAGCCCTGGGACCATGGTGTGCTTGATGGCATCGTGGACCCTCTCCAGGGTGCCTTCGACCCGCTGACCGACGAGAGGGATGTGAGAGACGACCTTCTGGACGTCCCGCTTGAAATCCTGGTAGAGCGACTTCGAGCGGAACTTGTTGAGATACTTCGAGAGGGCGCCGACCGGAAAGTCGATCGACATCCGGTTGTCGTTCAGGACGACCAGGAGGCTCTCCTTGATCTCGCCAGCGTGGTTGAACGCCTCGAACACCATGCCAGCCGCAACTGCGGAGTCCCCGACGACCGCGATGGAATGGGTGTCGCGCCCCATCAGCCGATCGGCGGAGGCCACACCCAGCGCCAGGGAGCAGGCGGTCCCCGCGTGGCCGGCATCGAAAAGGTCGAAGATGCTCTCCTTCTTGCTGCAGAATCCACAGAGCCCCTTGTACGTGCGGAGAAGGTGGAAGCGATCCCGCCGGCCCGTCACCAGCTTGTGCGGATAGGACTGATGGCTCGTATCCCATACGAGTCGGTCCTTCGGAATATCGAAGACGCGGTGGAGAGCCAGCGTCAGCTCGACCGCCCCGAGATTGGAGCCGAGGTGCCCGCCGTTGACATCGACGACCTCGACGATCCGCTGACGGATCTCCTCGGCCAGTCGCTCGAGCTCCTCCAGTGTGAGGTTCCGCAGATCATGCGGATGGTTGACTCGGGTCAGAGTCTCGTACATCCCTGTTCACCACGTCGAAGTCGCGTCGTCTTCCTCGTCCGCCTCGGCGGTCGCCCGCTCCTCGCCGGCCGCATCCTGATGCCGCGAGCCCTCGGACGGCTCCCGTCCATCAGCGTCGATCTCGAGATCTCTCAGGCTCTTGAGAGACAGCGGCTTCCAGATGAGACCGGCCTCTCCGGAAGAGGCATCGGGATCGCCGGCCTGATCCTCGCACAGGACCTCGATCCTCCTCTGCGCCGACTGCAGGATGCGGGCGCAGTTCTTCCAGGAATGAAAGGCCCTCTCGTAGCACTGGATCGCATCCTCGAGCGTGAGGTCCCCGCCTTCGAGGCGGGCCACGGCCTGCTCGAGATCGCTCAGCTGCTGCTCGAAAGTGAACGGCTCCGGTGTTCGGTCCTTGTTCTGCGACTTGGGCTTCTTCTCGGCCAAGGCCTCTTCCGCTCTGTCTCTCCCCCTCGATCCGAGCCGCCACCCGTTCAGGAGGGGCGGCAGGCGGCTCTTGCGCCCGCCCACCAGGGGACTTCTGTCTCTCGGAGACCGCCGCCCGTCAGGGGCCGGCCCCGGAGTCGCTCTCGGTTTCTTCCACGCTCGCCCGCGCCCGGCCCCTGTGGAACCGGACCGTGATCCTATCTGCAGGATTCAGCTCGCGGGCATCCCGCACCACACGGCCATCCGCCGCCGTGGTGACCGAGTATCCTCGTGAGAGAACGCTCAGAGGGCTTAACCCGTCGAGCCGGGATACGAGCAGAAACAGAGAATCATCCCACTGGCGGAGGAGATTGTAAAGTCTATTCTGCAGGGCTTCGCCCATGCGATCCAGGAGCTCAAACCGCGCTTCCACAATCATTTGCGGGTTCTTCAGGACCTGGCTGCCCGAGGCGGTCAAGTCGAGGAGCGCGCGCCGCCGCTCGAGGTGCCTGCGCAGGCCGAGCCCCAGCCTGAGGCGCTCCGAAGCAAGCCTCTCGAGGAGGTCGTCCAGATCCGCAACGATGTACTCGCCGGCCGCGGTGGGCGTGGGCGCTCGTGAGTCGGCGACGAAGTCAGCGATGGTGAAGTCCACCTCGTGGCCGATGGCTGAGACCGTCGGGACGCTCGATCGGCTGAGAGCGCGGGCGACGCACTCCTCGTTGAACGCCCAGAGATCCTCGATGCTTCCTCCTCCGCGCGCCACGACGATCACATCCACCCCCGCCGCCGGCTCCTGCAGACGGTCGATCGCGGCCGCTATCTCCTCCGCGGCGCCCTCCCCCTGAACCCGGACCCCGACGACCCGGACCCAGGCTTCCGGATAGCGCTGGTACACGATGCGGAGGAAGTCCCGCATGGCCGCTCCCGAGGGAGACGTGACCAGTCCGATCCGCCGTGGAAGAAACGGCAGGGGGCGCTTGCGCGCGGTGTCGAACAGCCCCTCGCGGCGCAGCCTCTCCTTCGTCTGCTCGAAGGCGAGCTGCAGATCCCCGATGCCTTCCGGAGCGACGCGCTCAGCCACGATCTGATACGACCCCCGCGGCTCGTAGACCGTCAAGCGGCCCGTGACGAGCACCTTCATCCCACTCTCGAGCTCAAACCGGAGACGGGCGGCGCTCGACCGCCAGAGGACAGCCGGAATCTGTGGAGCGCTGATCCGTGATGTCCCGCCGAGACCGGCATCCTCCACCAGCGAGAAGTAGATGTGACCCGACTGCGGCCGGCTGAGATTGCTCACCTGTCCGCGCACGGTCACCCAGGGGAAGCTGTTCTCGAGCAACGAGCGGATCTCGCGGGAAAGCTCCGCGACCGTGTAGATCCGAACGCCGGTCGCCGGCTCTGCGCTCGGGCCCTCGACTGGGCCGCTCACCCGGTCAGACTGGCTCAGCCCGCGCCGCCGCGGGGATCGCCTACGCACCGTTACCTGCCCTCTCCGGGTATCTCCCCTCGGGGACCCAGACGCGCTCGATCGCAACGGCGCGCCCGGACTGCGCGTCGATCCTGACGAGAGCCCCCGCGAGATGCACATCGTCAGTCGCCACGTCAAAAGGAGCGTGCATGCTCGTTTCGAACTTGTAGATCACGTTGTGCTTGTTCCGCCCGATGATCGAATCGTAGGGTCCCGTCATCCCGAGATCGGTGATGAAGGCCGTTCCTCCGGGCAACACCCGTTCATCCGCCGTCGGCACGTGCGTGTGGGTGCCGAAGACACAAGAGACGCGGCCGGCGACTTTCCACCCGAGTGCCATCTTCTCGCTCGTCGCCTCCGCGTGCACCTCTATGAGGCAGATCGGTGTTTCCGCCTTGATCTGCTGGATCGCTGCCTCCGTGGCGCGGAAGGGACAGTCGACCGGCTCCATGAAGATGCGCCCCAGAACCACGGCCACTCCGACTTTCACTCCCTTGCGGCACTGGTAGACGGCCGAGCCGCGGCCGATGGCGGCCGGCGGGAAGTTGAGGGGCCGCAGGATTCTCGACTCCCTCTGCAGCAGAGGCAGCACCTCCTTGCGTCGCCACGTGTGATCCCCCAGCGTGACGACATCCGCACCGGCTCGAATCAGCTCTCTGTACAGGCTTTCGGTGATTCCGGAGCCCTGCGCCGCATTTTCGCCATTGACGACGACGAAGTCTATCCCGCGATCCTCGATGAGACCCGGAAGATGGTCCTTGAGGACTTGACGCCCCGGCTTGCCGACAACATCTCCCACCACGAGAACCTGGATTTCCACGTCGACCTTCTACCTTCCCGAAGACTCCAGAGCGCGCCGTTTCCCGCTGGCGTACGCCCGCCATACGGCTCTCCACGACACGCGAGGCGCACTCACCGCGCATACTCCACAACACGAGTTTCCCGCAGCAAGGTGATCTTGATCTCGCCAGGATACGTGAGCTGTCCCTCGATCTCCTTGGCGATGTCGCGGCAGAGCTTCACGGCCTTCTTGTCGCTGATCCGCTGGGAGTTCACAAAGACTCGAACCTCTCGCCCCGCCTGGATCGCGTTGGCAGCCTTCACCCCCTGGAAGCTCAGAGCCACGGCCTCGAGCTTCTCGAGGCGCTTGATATACCGCTCCAGAGTCTCGCCTCTGGCCCCGGGGCGCGAGCCGGAAATCGAGTCGGCGGCCTGCGTGATGACCGCGTAGATGCTCTCCTGCGGAACGTCATTGTGGTGCGAAGCGATCGCATTGACAACCTCCGGCGGCTCATCATACCGGCGGGCGATGTTGGCGCCGATCTCCGGGTGACCACCTTCGATCTCGTGATCCACGGCCTTGCCGATATCGTGCAGGAGCGCCGCGCGCTTCGCGATGATCTGATCGAGCCCGAGCTCCCCCGCGATCATCCCCGCAATGCTCGCGCACTCCTTCACGTGCGAGAGCACGTTCTGCCCGTAGCTCGTCCGGAACTTGAGACGACCCAGAAGCGTGATCAGCTTGGGATGAACGCCAGGCAGCGCCAAATCGTAGACGACTTGCTTGCCCTCCTGCTGAATCAGCTCATTCATCTCGTGCTTGGTCTGCTCCACGACCTCCTCGATTCGGGCCGGATGAATCCTGCCGTCCGAGATGAGCTTCTCCATGGCCCTCCGCGCCATCTCCCGACGGATGCTGTCGAAACACGACACGATGATGATGCCGGGAGTGTCATCGACGATGACGTCCACGCCCGTCGCCTTCTCGAACGCGCGGATGTTGCGCCCTTCGCGGCCGATCACCCGCCCCTTCATCTCATCGTTCGGTATCTCGATCGTGCTCGTCGTGATCTCCTGACAGTAGCTCGAGGCCAGCCGCTGGATGGATGTCGCCAGGATGTCGCGCCCCCGCGACTCCGCGACCTCCTTGACGCGGTCGGTCATGCGGGCAATCAGCGTCTCCTGCTCATGCTCGAAGTCCTTCTCCATCTTCTGCAGGAGCAGCTTCTCGGCATCGTCGCGGTTGAGCTTGGTGATTCGAAACAGAGCCTGCTTTTCCTCGTCGATCACCTGCTCGAGCTCCTGCTCCCGCTGGTCGATCATGCTCGCTCGGCGGTTGAGACTCTTCTCCTTGGTCTCCAGGTAGCTCTCCTTCTTGTTGAGGAGGTCGAACTTGCGATCGAGGCTGTCCTCGCGCTTCTCGAGCCGCGTCTCAGCCGCATGCACCTCCTTGCGCTGTGCCTGGATCTCCTTCTCGATCTCGGACCGGTATCGCTCGGCAGTTGCCTTGGCTTTCTCCTCGATATCGCGTGCCTTCTCCTCCGCGGCCTTCTCCGCGTCGGCGAGGTACCTCCCGGCCGTCTGCCGTGCCCGGATCAGCCGCAGCCTCCAGAGGATCAGAACCACCAACCAGACCCCGGTGGCACACGCTCCGCCCATCAAGAAGTCTTGGATACTCATCTCCGCTGTTCCTTATCCAGCAGGGGTCTCAGCCTGCTCGGCAGAC
>JAFGKN010000365.1 GCA_016928605.1 Planctomycetota bacterium
ATCCGCCCACGCGAGCGGCCAGTTGTCGCTCCCCGGCGCGAGGCGGATGATCTCGCTCGCCGGCGCCCAGACGATGCGCCGGATGACGGGGCTGGGGGGGCACGGCGGGCCGGAGGGGCGGCTCGAGGCCGCGCCGCGGCGCTGGCCTTCGTCGCTCGAGCGTCCTCCGGCGCGCTTTGCTCCCTCGCTCGAGGGCGCGGCGGTGCGCTGACCTTCCTCGCTCGAGGGCGCGGCGCTTTCCCGTCTCGCCTCCCCCGGAGCCGCCTCGCCCCGCGCCGGAGCTGTGCAGAGGAGGAGCAGGGCAGCGGAGATGGCGATCCACCGCCCTGTTCCTCGTCGCACGGCTTGTCTTCGCACGGACGCTGCTCGCAGCGACGGGCTTCGCACGGCGCTTTCGCGCGCGGATGGCCGGCTGCGACTCCGCCGAGTTCGGGCCGCGGCTGGTCGGCCCTCAGCTCCGCCGGAGGGGTGAGGCGGAAGAAGCATGGAAGGTAGCCTCCTGCATCGCGGTCGATCCTCTCGGTTCACTCGACCGCTGGCCCCGCGATCAGCTCGCCGCTGCGCTGGCGCGCCTGGTCGGCGGGATCGAACGTCCCGTAGAAGAGCGCGGTGGCGTCCATCCAGGTGACGAGCCGCGCGATGTCATCCCGCGAGAGGCGGACGCCCTCGTGTCCGTCGAGGAGCGCGTCCATCAGCCGAGACGCCTTCGCGCCGAAGAACCCCGGCCGGCTGATCGGCTCGGAGTTGGAGCGGAGGAAGTCGCCGCCCTTCCACTCGGAGCGCGGCACGAGCGGAGCGAGCGCGTTGTAGGATGCCGTGAACTCCCCCTGCGGGTCGCCCGTGAGCACGACGCCTCCGGCCGGATCGCTCGCGCCGTGGCAGGAGACACAGCGCGCATCGAGCACGGGCTGCACGAGGAGGGGATAGCTGAAGGGCCTCGAGCCCTCGGGGCCCGGCTCGATCTCCGACGGCGGGCGCGAGAGGGCGAGCGGCCGTCCGCGGGGAGACGGCGCCGATGTGCGATGCTCGTGGCAGCCGACGCAGGATGCGCTCTCCCCCGGCTGGAGGTAGGTGACGCTGCGCATGCTCTGCACCGCGCGGCCGAGATCGTCGAGCGCCTGGAATGCGATCGGCAGGCCGGCCGGCGCGCGGAAGAAGGCCGATCCGTCCGCCTCCACCGGCACCGTGCCGAGCACCTGCTTTCCGGGGGACGCGTTGGCGAGGCCGACGCGCGGCTCGTTGGCGTGCGGCGTCGACTTGGGCAGCACCTGCAGGATCCTCAGCCGCCGGATGCGGTCCGCATCCCCGCGGGGCAGCGCCGGCCAGCTCACGGCGACATCCTGGAGGAAGAAGGTGCCCTCGCGCGGTCCCGAGACCGTCGCGCTCGAGGGAAGGATGGGCGGCCGCGGGCGCGGGCGGAGCGGCGCCGGCCAGAGGCTCGAGATGTTGAAGTCGCGGTAGAGCAACTCCTTGTTTCCGAAGCGGTCGACGAGGTAGATGCCGAACATGGCGGCGGGATTGGCGCGCGGCTCGCCGATCAGCGGCTCGAAGCTGTAGGCGGCGAGGAAGAGATCCTCCGAGAGGGGAAACGGGCTCCGGTAGCAGTGCCCCGGCCAGCGCTTCTGCTCCGGCGGCACCGGCGGCGGCACGGGGACTCCGACGGGCGCGTGCCAGTGCTGGACGGGAGCCTCGCTCTCGGGGAAGAGAGCGTCGGGCGTCAGCCGCGCGATGCCGTCGAGGCCGTCGACTCCGCGGGCCGTGTCGACGAGGATGATGGAGCCCGCGGTCATGGCGTGATGCGCCGCGGCGGTCGCCATCACCAGGTGCGATCCGGGCACCGGACGCGCCTCCCAGATGCCGACGGGATTGAGGGTGTTGTTGCCGAAGAAGACCACCGGCTGGCTGCCGTCGGGATGCACCGTCCAGAGCTGCTGGTAGTGGACGGCGTGCCGGTCGACGTAGTCCCACCGCGTGTAGACGATCCTGCCGTCGTTGAGGAGGGCCGGATCCCACTCGTGCGTCTCGTGGAAGGAGATGACGCGCGGTTCGCCGCCGCCCGGCTCGAGGATCGCGAGCGTGTAGACGGGGCAGGGGCCGCGGCCGCAGCGATGAAAGCCTCCGCGGCGCGTCGACAGGAGCAGGATGCGGCCGCCCGGCAGATAGCGCGGCGAGAAGTCGTCGAAGGCGCCGCTGGTGAGCCGGCGGACCTCGCCCGTCTCGAGGTCGATCTCGTGCAGGTGATAGCAGCGCTGATCGGTCCGCCAGTCGGACGCTCCGGCGGGCGGCGCCGGGCAGAAGGCGAAGAGCGCTCTGCGGCCGTCGAAGGAGACCTCCGGGTGCTGGACGCTTCCGAGCGGCAGCGCGTCCTCCGCCAGCCGCCGGCAGCGCATCGACTCGCCCGGCGCCTCGAGCACGAAGAGACCTCCGCCGGGGCGCGAGCACCTTCCGTAGTACTGGGTCAGCTGGTGGCTGAAGGAGCCCGGCACGCGCTTGGCGAAGAGGATCGGCCCGGTGCGCGCGAGCGGC
>JAFGKN010000366.1 GCA_016928605.1 Planctomycetota bacterium
ATCCTCTCGCGGAAGACGAAGAACAACCCCGTTCTGATCGGCGAGCCCGGCGTCGGAAAAACGGCGGTCGTCGAGGGGCTCGCGCAGCGCATCGTCCGCGGCGATGTGCCGGAGGGGCTCAAGGAGAAGACGATCTTCGCCCTCGACATGGGATCCCTCATCGCGGGCGCGAAGTTCCGCGGCGAGTTCGAGGAGCGCCTCAAGGCGGTGCTCAAGGAGATCCAGGAGAGCGACGGCCGCATCCTGCTCTTCATCGATGAGCTGCACACCATCGTGGGTGCAGGCAAGGCCGAAGGAGCCATGGACGCCGGCAACCTTCTCAAGCCGATGCTGGCCCGCGGGGAGCTGCACTGCATCGGCGCCACGACGCTCGATGAGTATCGCAAGCACCTCGAGAAGGACGCTGCGCTCGAGCGCCGCTTCCAGCCGGTGCTGATCGCCCCCCCCACCGTGGAGGACGCGATTTCGATCCTGCGCGGGCTGAAGGAGCGCTTCGAGGTCCACCACGGAGTGCGCATCCAGGATGGTGCGCTCGTCGCGGCGGCGGTGCTCTCGCACCGGTACATCAGCGACCGCTTCCTGCCGGACAAGGCGATCGACCTCATCGACGAGGCGGCCGCCTCGGTACGGACGGAGATCGACAGCATGCCGAGCGAGCTCGACTCGCTGACGCGGCGGCAGCTCCAGCTGGAGATCGAGCGCGAAGCGCTGCGCAGGGAGAAGGACAAGGCGTCTCGGAAGCGGCTCGAGTCGATCGAGAAGGAGATCGCCGACCTGAAGGGCCGCGTGGGCTCGCTGCGGGCCCAGTGGGAGCAGGAGAAGGCGGAGATCCAGTCGCTCAGGACGCTCCGCGAGCAGATCGACGCGACGCGCGTCGAGATGGACAAGGCAGAGCGCGAGTACGACCTGAACCGCGCTGCGGAGCTCAAGTACGGCAAGCTCGTCGGGCTCCAGCGCCGCCTCGACGAGGAGGAGAAGCGCCTGGCCGCGCGCGAGCGGGGGAAGGCGCTCGTCAAGGAGGAGGTCACCCCCGAGGAGGTGGCGGAGATCGTCGCCCGCTGGACGGGCATCCCCGTGACCCGGCTTCTCGAGTCGGAGAGGGGCAAGCTGCTGCGCCTTCCCCAGATCCTCCACGAGAGGGTCATCGGACAGGACGAGGCCGTGGACGCCGTGGCCGATGCCGTCCTCCGGGCTCGATCGGGGCTCAAGGACCCCCAGCGCCCCATCGGCTCATTCATCTTCCTCGGGCCGACCGGCGTGGGGAAGACCGAGCTCGCTCGCACGCTCGCGGCGGCCCTCTTCGACAGCGAAGAGAACATGGTTCGCATCGACATGAGCGAGTACATGGAGAAGCACTCCGTGTCGAGGCTGATCGGGGCCCCTCCCGGCTACATCGGATACGACGAGGGTGGCCAGCTCACGGAGGCCGTGCGCCGCAAGCCCTACTCGGTCATCCTGTTCGACGAGATCGAGAAAGCGCACCCCGACGTCTTCAACACGCTCCTCCAGCTCCTCGACGACGGCCGGCTGACCGACAGCAAGGGCCGCACGGTGGACTTCAAGAACACCGTCGTGATCATGACCTCCAACATCGGCAGCCAGCAGCTCATGGAGGCCGTGCGGTCCGGTGGAGAGATACCCGAGGGGGCGCGCCGAGAAGTCCTGCGGCTCCTGCGAGCCTCGATGCGCCCGGAATTCCTGAACCGCGTCGACGAGACGGTCATCTTCTCGCCGCTCACGACGCCGCAGATCGAGAAGATCGTCGACCTGCAGCTCAGCCGCCTGCGAGACCGCCTCCGGGAGCGGCTCGTCAGCCTCTCCGTGAGCCCCGAGGCCCTGCGCCACATCGCCGAGGTGGCGTACGATCCGGTCTTCGGCGCGCGGCCCGTCAAGCGTTACCTCCAGAAGCACATCGAGACCGAGATCGGTCGGAAGATCATCGCCGGCGAGGTGGGCGAAGGCTCCACCGTCCGAGTCCTGCTCGACGGCAGCGATCTCGCGCTGCGGGTCGAGGAAGCCGCCGCCCAGCCACAGCCGGCCCCCGATCCGGCTCCCTGATCGGCGCCGTCCCGGCTCCCGATCCCGATGCGGAGACCGAGTCGGAGCCCGATTCCGATGCGGCGCCGGAGACCGACGCCGTGGCCGAGACCGTGGCCGAGACCGTGGCCGAGACCGTGGCCGAGTCAGAGGCAGAGTCCGATGCGGATGCCGATGCCGATGTCGATGTCGATGCGGATCCGGATGCGGCAGGGAGCGACCCCGGGACCGAGTCAGAGGCGGACGCGGAGGCGGGACCGCGATGCGGATACGGACGCGGATGCCGCTGCCGAGACGGATTCGGATGCGGCTGCGGATGCCGATGCAGGTTCCGGCCTCCGACTCTCGCTCGGATTCGGACTCGGCCTTTGACTCGGGCTCTGATGCGGCTGCGACCCCTGATGCGGGTTCGGGCCTCTGACTCGGTCTCGGACTCGGACTTCGACTCGGCCTCTGACTCGGTCTCGGACTCCGACTCGGTTGCGCCTTCGGCTGCGGCTGCGCGTTCCGGGACCGGGATGGGGATGGAGTCATTTGCTTTCGGATGCGCATCGAGTACCATCCGGCATCTGTCTCATCCACACTCCAGAAGAGCATTGCGACCGGAGGGCTGCTCGTGGCGAAGATCCGCGTCAAGGGGCCGATCGTCGAGATCGACGGCGATGAGATGGCCCGCATCATCTGGGCCAAGATCAGGGAGCGTCTCATACTTCCCTTCCTCGACATCGAGCTTCTCTACTACGATCTTTGCATCGAGAAGCGCGACGAGACGGAGGACCGCATCACTCTGGATGCGGCGCGCGCCATCGAGCAGCACAAGGTCGGCGTCAAGTGCGCGACGATCACGCCAGACGAGGACCGCGTGCGGGAGTTCGGGCTCAGGAAGATGTGGAAAAGCCCCAACGGGACCATCCGCAACTACCTCGGCGGGACGGTCTTTCGATCCCCCATCGTCTGCCGCAACATCCCGCGGCTCGTGCCGGCCTGGAAGAAGCCGATCGTGGTGGGACGCCATGCCCACGCCGATCAGTACCGGGCCACCGATGTGTTGATCCCCGGAGCGGGCAAGCTCCGTCTCGTCTTCGACCCGGAGGAGGGCGGTCCCGCGCAGGAGTGGGCCGTCCACGACTTCGATGGACCGGGCATCGCCATGGGCATGTACAACACCGATGCCTCGATCGTGGACTTCGCCCGCGCATGCTTCAACTACGGGCTCCAGACCGGCTACCCCGTCTACCTGAGCACGAAGAACACGATCCTCAAGACCTACGACGGGAGGTTCCGCGACATCTTCGCCGATATCTTCGAGAAGGAGTTCCGGGAGCGCTTCGAAGCCGCGGGCCTCACCTACGAGCACCGGCTGATCGACGACATGGTCGCTCAGGTGCTCAAGTGGGAAGGCGGCATCGTCTGGGCGTGCAAGAACTACGATGGCGATGTGCAGTCGGACACCGTCGCGCAGGGATTCGGGTCCCTCGGCCTGATGAGCTCCGTTCTGATGTGCCCTGACGGCGAGACCATCGAGGCCGAGGCGGCCCACGGGACCGTGACGCGGCACTACCGGCTCCACCAGAAGGGTCAGCCGACGAGCACCAATCCGGTCGCCAGCATCTTCGCCTGGACGAGAGGCCTCGCCCACCGCGCGCGGCTCGACGCGACGCAGCCGGTGGCCGAGTTCGCCGCATCTCTCGAGCGCGTTTGCATCGATGCCATCGAGGGCGGCACCATGACCAAGGATCTGGCCATGTCCATCCACCGCACGACCCGGCCGCCGGAGGGCTCCTTCGTCACCACGGATGAGTATCTCGCCGAAGTGGAACGGCGGCTGGCCGCCTCCCGGAGCCTGTGATCCGCGCCGGCCGAGATGCGCCCCCGGGACCGCGCGATCCTCACCTTCCCAGCAGGAGCCGAACGCCCAGCAGGAAGGCGGCGAAAAGGCCCGTTCCGCCGAGAGCCCAGGCGAGGTGGCCCACGCGGTCCTCCGTCCCGAAGCAGAGCAGCGCGGTGGAGCTCACCAGCAGGGCTCCGATCAAGAGTGCCATCGAAACGCGCGAGCCGATCGCGTCCAGCTTCTTCTCGATCTTGTCCATGTCCGTGTGGACGCTCTCGATCCGCAGGCGGCCCTCGGCCGCCCGGGCGAGGACCTCGGCGCAGTTGGCGGGGAAGCTCCTCGCTGCGGAGAGCACATCCTGCAGCTGGCTCTCCACCTCGCGCGCGATGCGGGTGGCCGACCAGCGCGCTCGGAGGATGTCCTTGACGTAGGGCTCGACTCGGCGCAGCACATCCATCTTCGGTGCGCAGAGGCGGATGGATCCTTCCATGGTCACCAGGGTGCGTCCCACCATGACATACTGGGGAGGCACCCGGATCTCGAACCTCATGATCAGGCCGAACAGGGCGTTGAAGAGCTCGCCGACGCGAATCTCCTCGAGGCTCAGCCCATAGTAGGGCTCGAGCTGATCCATCAGCTCCACGGCCAGCTCGCGGGGATCGATGGAGACCGCCGGCTGGCCCTGCTTAAGGATCCAGCGGCTGAGGCGGCGGTAGTCCCGCCGGATGAGGGCGACGAGGACCACGATGAGCTCATCCATGAGCTCGGGAGTCACCCGTCCGACGTTGCCGACATCGATGAGACCGATGCGGCCGTTGCCCATCAGGATGACGTTTCCGGGATGCGGATCGGCGTGAAAGATTCCGTCCTCGAAGATCTGCCGGAGGATCAAGACAGCCAGGTTCTCCGCGTACGTCTCTCCCTCCTCGCGCGGCATGCGCCGCTGCGCGTAGGATGAGAGCTTCTCCCCGGCGAGGTACTCCATCGTCAGCACGGCGCTGGTCGAGCACTCCGGGATCGGACGAGGGACGCAGACCGGAGAGCCCTCCGCGAGGTTCCTGCGCAGCGTGAGCAGGTTGTTCCGCTCGTAATCGAAGTTCAGCTCGCAGCGGATCGAGCGCTCGAACACGCGGAGCACTCCCTCGGGGTCGAAGAGTCGCAAGCCCGGCCAGTCGCGGAGGAAGTCCACGAGCAATCCGAGGACCACGAGATCCTGCTCGACGATCCGCTCGAGCCCCCGCTTGCGGACCTTGACGACCACGTCCTTGCCATCCCGGGTGACCGCGCGGTGGGCCTGCGCGATCGATGCCGTGGCCAGAGGCTCGGGATCGATGCGGCGAAAGAGCGCATCCACCTCGCCGCGGAACTCCTCGTCGAGGACCGCGCGGATCTCGGAGAACGGCTCCGGCTGGACTTCATCCTGCAGCTTCTCCAGCTCTCGAAGATAAGAGACGGGGAGGAGATCCGGCCTCGTCGACAGAAGCTGTCCGAACTTGATGAAGGTCGGCCCCAGATCCTCGAGGACCATCCGCAGCCGTTCCGGCTGCTGAATCACATGCCTCGGCTTCCTCTTGAAGATCCGCCGAAGCTGCGCGGTGAACGGAGCCTGAAGGCTTCCCGCCACCTGGTAGAAGCCGTGGCGTCCGAGGACGAAGGCGATGTCCTTCAGACGAGGGATGCTGCGAAGGGTCTTCAGGGAGCGGAACACTCGTAAGTCCTCGAAGCGGCCATCGGGCCGCGGCCGGCGGCCTGGAGGTGCGACGAACGCAGATGCTTTCCAGCCTGGAGGGGAAGCTCTTCTCTCATCGTGGAGCATCCCCGGCGCCGCTTTCCTCGGAGCCGGCTTGCGAGGCCGCCAGATCGTCGAGCGACTGCTCCAGACCCCGGACGCGCTCCTCGAGCGACTGCAGGGCGCTGATGGTCGCCAGCGGGCCGTGGCCGAGCAACCGCTCGAACTCGCGATAGAGCTTCTTCGCGAGATCTCTGCCGTGGACGCTCCCCCGCTGCAGGAGATGCCTCGATACACCCAGGGCCTGATCTCGAGTCAGCTCCCCGCGGTCCACAAGCTCCTGGATCACACGCTCGAGCCTCTCCTTCGTGAACGCAACGACACCCAGACCGGCAAGAAAGCTCTTCTTCAAGGGTTCCAGCATGACGCTCGACTCC
>JAFGKN010000367.1 GCA_016928605.1 Planctomycetota bacterium
GCCGAGGGCGCCGCTCCCGCCCCGGCGGTGGGAGGCCCGCAGCCGGTCGAGGCCCCGGCCGGCGAGCCTTCGGCATCCTCGAGCTCTGTGCTTTGGATCTGCGGCGGCCTCGCCCTCGCGAGCCTCGTCGTCTGCCTCGCGCTGCCCGTCTGGGTCTTCGTCGCGGGAGCGGATGCATACGAGGGCCGCTTCGCCTTCTACAAGCACGCGTTGCTCGTCGCGACCATCGTCTACTTCGTGACCGGGGTGATCTTCGCGATGCAGTGGGACAGGCGAAGGAGCGCGGCGTAGCGCGAGGGCGCGGCGCGGACGCGCCGAGGAGTGTTGCACGACCCTACGGCGAGGCGAGTCTGGTTCATGAGCAGATCGAGAGAGAGCTCACCGGCGAGTCGCGGGCGGGAGAGCCTCAGTCCGCACACTCTGGCTCTCCTCCTCGCTCTGGGCTGGCTCCTCCTGCTGGGCTGGCAGGTCGCCGCCTCGCTGGGCGAGAGGCGCCTCCTCTCGGAGAGCCTCGAGCAGCGGGGCCGGGCCTCCATCGGGATGCTGGAGGCGTCGCTCCGCGCCGTGGGGCGCGGCCGGCGCGAGCGTCCGGAGCTTCTCACATCGGTCTTCCAGGAGATCTCGGGCGTCCCGGGCATCCTCGGCGTCTGGCTCACGGAGCTGGACGGCGAGCTCATCGCCTCCGGCAGCCCGGCCCGCGACCTCCCGGATCTCCGCGGCTTCTCCGGAGTCGCATGGGAGCCGGACGGGCTTCTCATCGGCGAGGAGATCGACATCGGTCCCTGTCAGTTCGGACCGGGCCGCGGCGTGCGGTTCCCGTCGCTGTCCGAGTCCCGCCCCGTCCACGTCTTCCTCCTCCTCGACCGCGGAGAGCTCGACCGCGAGATCACCGCGGACCTGGTGCTCCGCGGGGCCGTCCTCGCGGTCTCGGCGATGGCCGCCGTCGTGGCCTGGCTCCTCCTCCGCGCGCGGCGCCGCGCCCGGAGCCTCTCGATCGACCTTGCCCTCGTCGAGGAGAGATCCCGCCGGGACCGCGAGTGGGCCTTGCTCGGCGCAGGCCTCGCTCACGAGACGAAGAATCCTCTGAACGTGATCCGATCGGCCGCCCAGCGGCTCGGCAGCGAAGAGCCAATCCGCCCGGCCGACGCGTCGCTCTTCCGGCAGATCGTCGACGAGGTCGATCGGGTCGTCGCACGGATCAACGAGTTTCTCCGCTTCTCGCGCCCCGTCGAGCCCCGCCCTGAGCGGCTGGATCTCGCGCCGTTCCTCGCGGGGCTGCGCCAGCTCGTCGAGCCCGACCTCGCTCCGCGCCGCGGCAGCCTGGTCGTGGAGTGCGCGCCCGTCGCCGCGATCGCCGATGCCGACGTCCTCCGGCAGGTCATCCTCAACCTGCTCGTCAACGCTTCGCGCGCCATCGGCGAGGGAGGAGCGATCTCGGTCGCCGCGGAGCAGCGGCCGGACGGGAGGCTCGAGATCGAGGTGCGCGACGATGGCGAGGGGATCGCCCGGGAGGAGCTCGAGAAGGTCTTCGAGCCGTACTACACCCGGTCGCCGGGCGGGACGGGATTGGGCCTTGCCATCGTGCGGCGTCTGGCGGAGGCTCACGGCTGGCGGGTGGAGATCGAGAGCCATCCGGGAGAGGGCACGCGGGTGAGGGTGACGGGCATCGAGATCGCGCAGGATGGAAACCCCGGCCAAGTCGATTCTGATCGTCGAGGATGACGCGCGGCAGCGCGAGATCCTCGCGGACTTCCTCCGGCGGCGCGGATACGGGCTGCGGGATGCGCCGGACGCCGAGACCGCGCTCCGCCTGCTGGATGACGGCCGGCCCGACCTGGTCCTCATGGACGTGCGCATGCCGGGCATGGGAGGGATCCGCGGGCTCGAGCTGATGCGGGAGCGGGATCCGTCGCTCGCGGTCATCCTGCTGACGGCCTACGCCCAGGTGCCGGACGCCGTCGAGGCGATGCGGGCCGGCGCCGTCGACTACCTCGAGAAGCCGATCGACCTGGGCGAGCTCTCGGCGGTGATCGCCGAGACGATCGGCGAGCCGGAGGGCGGCGCGCCGGCGGACTTGCCGCCGCTGCCGGCTGGCTTCGTCGTCGCGAGCGAGGCGATGCGCAAGGTGGTGGCGGAGGCCGCGCTCGTCGCTCCGAGCAGCGCCACTGTGCTGGTGACCGGCGAGAGCGGCACCGGAAAGGAGCTGGTCGCCGAGCTCATCCACCAGCGGAGCCGGCGGAGCCACGGGCCCTTCGTCAGGGTCAACTGCGCGGCCATCGCTCCCACGCTGGTCGAGACGGAGCTTTTCGGCCACGTCCGGGGCGCTTTCACCGGAGCCGAGGCCGACCGCGCGGGGCGTTTCGAGGCGGCCGACGGGGGGACGCTTTTCCTCGACGAGATCGGCGAGCTGCCCCTCGAGGTGCAGCCGAAGCTCCTCCGGGTGCTCGAGGACTCCTCGTTCGAGAGGGTGGGGGAGTCTCACTCGCGCAAGGTGGACGTCAGGGTGGTGGCCGCCACGAACCGCGATCTCGACCGCGAGGTGGAGGGTGCCCGCTTCCGGGAGGATCTCTTCTGGCGGCTCAACGTCTTCCGGATCCACCTTCCTCCGCTGAGAGAGCGGCGCGAGGAGATCCCCGTCCTCGCGCGGCGCTTCCTCGCGCGCGCCGGCAAGGAGAGGGCGCGGATCTCGCCGGCGGCGCTCCGGGTGCTGGAGGCCTACGAGTGGCCGGGAAACGTGCGGGAGCTCGGCAACATCGCGATGCGGGCAGGAGTCCTCGCGAGCGGGGATGTCATCCTGCCGGAGCACCTGCCGGACGCGCTGCGGGAGCACATCCCGCCGCGGGCCGCGGGAGCGCCCTCCGTCTCCGCCGGAGACGACCGGGATGCGGACGGAGTGCGGACCGTGGAGGAGGCGGAGCGCGAGGCCATCCGAGAGGCTCTCGAGCGCACCGGAGGGAACCGCACGCGCGCCGCGAAGCTCCTGGGGATCAGCCGCCGGACGCTTCTCTACCGCCTCAAGAAGTACGGCGGAGAGCCCTGAGGGGCGCGGCAAGCGGCGGGCCTGCCTGCGCACAGCGAAGGCCGCTCAGAGACCGGCGCGGAGGGAGGCTCTCCGGCGAGTGGAAGTACGCTCCGCGGCGCTGGGGGTGCCGAGGCTGAGCGCGCCCAGGCTCGAGGCCGGCGGCCGAAAGGGCTCGTGCGCGACGGCCCTGAAAAAAGGCCGAACAATTCCCTTGAACTCCGGGCGGACGCTGTCAGAATCGGAACGGGTCTGATCTCGGTCCGGCCCTCCCGCTGGCGCGCAATCCGGTCGTTGACGGCATTGTATCTCGTCGATCCCCCGGATCATCACAGGGTGTTGGAACAATCCATGAAGGGAATGCAGCGGGTTTTCTGCGCTGGTGCTGTGCTCTGCCTCGCGGCGACGGCTCAAACACGTGCTCAGGAGGCTGTGCCGGTTGCCGTCACGGCGCAGACGGTGATCGCCTGGGACCATCCGGGCACCGATGTCGCAGGCGGATGGGAGACTGTCCTCCAGGCGGAGGTGGCTCTCGCGCACGCGGGTCTCTCCCCCGCCGCTGGAGGCGCGCCGCTGGCTTCGGTCTTCGTCGTCTGCCCCGGCCCCGGCGAGGTCTCGCTCGAGGGCCTGCTCGGTGGCCGCGCCGAGGGGATCTACGACATCTGTTGCCGCGTCATGGACAGGGCGGGCAACTGGTCCGACTGGTCCGATACCCTCACCGTCGAGTTCGACTCTCCGGAGTGCGTCGACACCGACGGCGATGGCCGGCTCGATGAGTGCGGCGGCGAGCGGGTCTTCATCCGCGGGGACGTGAACCGAGACTCCCGGGTGGACGTCTCGGATGCGGTCCGGCTCCTCGATTACCTCTTCTGGCTGGAGCACATCATGTGCCTCGTGGCGTGCGACGCGAACGACGACAACCGGGTCGACGTCGCGGATCCCGTCTACCTCCTCAGCTATTTCTTCCTCGGAGGGAGGGAGCCTGCTCATCCTTTCCCTTCGCCGGGCCTCGACTCGTTGACGCCGGGACGTCTCTCCTGCGAGCATTGACGCCCTGCGAGCGCTGGCCGCCGGAGCGGATCAGGGCGGCGCCTTCGGAGACAGGATGGACGAGCCTCCCTGGGCCTCTCTCAGGAGGGTCCGCTCGACCTCCTTGACGCGCGCCGCGCTCGAGATCTTCGCCCCGTCCGACTCCACCACGTAGAACGAGTCGCGCGCGCGGTCCGTGAGCGTGGAGACCTTCGCCGTCCGCACGTCGAGCCCCAGCCGGCTGAGAGCCTGAGCCAGATCGTAGAGAAGACCGGGGCGATCCCGCGCCGAGACGTCGATGACCGTGCACTCCCTCGACGCCTCGTTGTCGAACGTGACGCGGGGAGGGTAGACGGATGGACCGGTCGGCTGCATGCGGCGGAAACGGTAGGTCTTCACCCACTGGCGGATGAGGTCCTCGACGACGATCTCCTTCCTGTCGATGCGCCGGAGTCGGTCGCGGACGCGATGGATCCTCTTGCCCATGTCGATGCGCACGCCGTCGGCGACCTCGACGTAGAAGGTGTCCAGCGCGAGGCCGTCGTCGCTCGAGAAGATGCGGGCGGCGAGGAGGTTGAATCCCTCGGCGAAGAGGACTCCCGCGAGGTCGGCGAAGAGGTGCGGGCGGTCCCGGCAGCAGACCGTGATCTCCGAGTAGCCCAAGAAGGCCTCGAAATCCACCTGGGCCTCTTGGGTCGCGCGGAACTCTCCGGCCAGCCGGATGTGATCGAGCATCCTCTCCGGCACGATCTCCAGGGCGTAGCTGCCTCCGATCCTGGCGCAGTGCTCGACGATCCGCCTGCGGTCATCTTCCGCGAGGCGGGTTCCGGCGAGGACCTCCTCGATGCTCTGGCCCTCGATCGCTCCGGTGTGGAGCCGGCGCAGCGTGCGCTCGTAGAGCTCGTGGAGCTGCACTCCCTTCCACGCGGTCCAGGTCCCGGGGCCGACGGCTCGGATGTCGACGTACGTCAGGAGGTAGAGCATCTTGAGACGCTCCTCGTCGCCGACCAGCTTCGCGAAGGACTCGATGACGCGCTCCTCGGTGAAGTCCCGCTTCTCGGAGACCTCGAACAGCTTGAGGTGGTGGTAGACGAGGAACTTCACGGTGTCGGTCGTTCCGGCGTCCAGGCCCATCCTCTCGCAGATGATCACCGCGGCCTTGTCGCCGCTCACCGTGTGGCTGGCCCCGCGCATGCCCTTGCCGATGTCGTGGAGCAGCATCGCGACCCTCAGCGCCAGATGGCTCTCGATCTCGCCGAAGATCGCGCGGAACTCCCCGGGCACGTCCGCGGCCCCCGCCTCGACGCGGTCCAGCTCCTCGAGGGCCCGCAGCGTGTGCTCGTCGACCGTGAACTGGTGGTGTCCATCGAAGTTGACGAGCCCCTCGAGCCCCTGAAACTCGGGGATGAGGCGCGAGAGCACGCCGGCCTCGTAGAGCGACTTGATGACGCGGCCGACGTTACGGCGGCCCCTGAGGATCTCGACGAGACGCGCGTAGACCGAGAGGCTGCGCTCGAGGTCGACCTCCGAAGCGCGGATCTTGCGGCGGATGATGTCGCAGATGCTCTCGCTGAGGACGACGTCCTCGCGATGCGCCAGGAGGAAGATGTCCATCACTTCCTCCCCCGTGGAGACGTCCCTCAGCTCGTCGCGGGGGAACAGGACCTTCTTCTCGACGAAGAGCGAGGGCGGCGCGCCCCCTCCGAGGAACTTGTGGGCGAGCTTGCTCAGGAACCGCTGCCCGCGGGTTCCTGTTTCCAGGTAGTAGCGCAGGAAGCGGTAGGTGCTCGATGCGTGCCGGAAGTAATCGGCGAGCAGCTTCTCCGCGGCTTCCCGCGGCTGCTCGGAGTACCCGAGCCGCCGAGCGATCTCCGGCAGCGAGTCCCTCTCCAGGATGTCGAGCTTGAGGCCCGCCGTGAAGTGGAGCTCGCAGCGCACGCGCAGATAGAAGCCGTAGGCGTCGCGCAGGCCGGCGACATCCTCGCGGGAGAAGGCATCCGAGCGCTCGAGGTCCTCGAACGTCCCGACCTGTTTCCGGATGTTCTCGATCCACAGGACTCGCTGGATGTCGCGGAGGCAGCAGGAGCCGTCCTTCAGGTGCGGCTCGAGGACGTAGATCGTGCGCCCCTCGCCGGAGATCGACGCGCGGAGTTGCTCGATCTTGGCCTGCGCGAAGCTCTCGCCGTGGCGCTTTCGGTACCGGTTGACCGCCGTGGCCAGAAACCGGTCGTAAAGAGGCCGGCTTCCGATCAGGTAGCGGTTCTCGAGCAATGTCGATGCCGTGATGGCATCATCGGCCATGAACCGGAAGCACTCCGCGGGCGAGCGGACGGAGTGTCCGAGCTGGAAGCCGCCGTCCCAGAGGAGGCGGACGAGCTTCTCGATCCGGCCCTCCGGGGCCAGCCGGTCGCGGAGGAAGAGCAGGTCGACGTCGGAGTGGGGGCAGAGCTCCCGGCGCCCGTACCCTCCGACGGCCACCAGCGCCACCCGGTTCTGGGCGTCGCCGAACGCCTCGAGGAAGATCTGCCGCAGGATCCCATCGATGGCCTGCGAGAGCCCCTGGACCACGCGGAACGGATCCTCTCCCCGCCGGTGCCGCTCGCGGGTGACCCGCAGCGACTCCGAGGCATCGGCCTTGATCGCAAGAGGGGATCGAAGCGGCTCCTTCACGGTCTCCTCGCCCTGGTGGGCCGACATCTTCACGGGCGCATCGGCGATGCGCAGCCGGCGGCCCCCCGGCCGGCGCTCTCGCGCGGCGCCCCGGGCTTCATTGTCCTGCCATCGCTCTCGCGCGGCGCTACGTGCTCTCCTTCTCTTCTCCGAGGAGGTCGGAGATCGGCTCGCCGCCGCTCGAGACGTTCTCCTTCGTGAAGTACCTGGAGCCCAGGGTGATCTTCTTCGGGACCGGCTTGCCCGCGAGGATCTCGAGAGCGATGTCGACCGCCTCTGCTCCCCCCGTCGGATACTCGAACGAAGCGTCGATGATGCCGCGCTGGACGTACATCACGCCCTCCTGGGGAAGGGCATCGATGCCGACGAAGATGATCTCCTTCTCGCGTCCCGCCGCCTTGGCCGCCAGGTAAGCGCCGTGAGCCGCCGGATCGTTGTGAGCGTACACGAGGTCGATCTTCGCGTGGCGCGCCAGCGCCGATTCCATCTCCTTGCGGGCCTCAGGCTCGAGCCACTTCATGTCCGCCTCGAAGATGATCTCGATTCCATCGGCGCCCTGGATCCCGTCTCGAAAGCCGCGGTGGCGGTCCTGGCCGGGCGTCGAGGTCATCAGCCCCTTGAGCTCGACGACCTTGCCGCTGCCGCCGAGCTTGCTCCGGATCCAGGTGCCGGCAGCGCGGCCGATCTTGACGTTGTCGGCGCCGATGAAGCAGGCGAACTTCTCTCCGAGGACGGCGCGGTCGAGCACGATCACGGGGATCCCCTGCTCGTGAGCCTTGGCCACCGGCTCGGTGAGCGGCTGGGCCTCCTTGGGGCTGATGATGATGGCGTCGACGCCCGCCTGCACGAACTCCTCCACGTGCGCCCTCTGCCGCAGCGAGTCGTTCTGGGCATCCTTGAAGATGACCTCCAGCTCGGGATGCTGCTCGGCCGCCCTCTGTACGTCGGCGTTCATCTGCACGCGCCAGGGCTCGCCGAGGTTGCACTGGCTCATGCCGATCGTGTAGGTTTTGCCGCCGGACGGCGCGGCGGAGTCGGCGCCCGTCTCCGGCGAAGCTGCCTCGCCCGCCGGACGTTCCGCGGCGGGGTCCGGAGATTTGGAGTCGCAGCCGGCGAGGGCGAGGGCGACGCTCAGGAACGCGGCGAGACGGGGATGTGCGGATCGCTTCATGTTGTTCGCTCCCGGGGAAGTCGGAGAGTGGCGCAGGCTCAGTGCCGGATTTCACAAATTCTTGTGCACCTGGCCGGCGCTTTCGCCCGCCAGCTTCGTCGCGAATGCTCGACGATCGACTCCGTTA
>JAFGKN010000368.1 GCA_016928605.1 Planctomycetota bacterium
CCTCGACCGGCTGGCCGCCATGATCTGGCGGCTGCGCGGGTGAGGCCCGAGCCGCAGCCGCATCGGCAGCCGCAGCGGCAGCCGCAGCCGCAGCCGCATCGGCAGCCGCAGCTGCATCGGCAGCCGCAGCCGCCACCGCAGCGGCATCCGCAGCGGGCTGCGCCGCGGTTCAGTGCGTGAGCTTCCAGAGCATCCCCACCAGGCGATCGAGGAGCCGCAGAGGCGTTCCGATGGCGTCCTCGGAAAGCTCGCCCCAGGCGGAGGCGACCCGGAGCGCCACGCGCACCTCCTCCGCGCTGCCCGCCGGGATGCGGAAGTGATGGCGGCGGTCCTTGCCGCAGCGGCCAGAAGCCTCGGCGAGGTTCAGTGCGATGGATGTCGCCGCGCGGCGGATCTGATCGTGGAGGTTCGCATCGCGCAGACGAAGCGCAGCGGCGGCTGGCCGCAGTGCACGGATGAGGTCGAGGCTGGTTTCGAGGGCGAAGTCGTCGCGCCCGTGCGAGCCGCAGCCGTCCGCCACTGCCACGGCCACGGGCACAGCCACGGCCACTGCCACCGCCACCACCTCACGAACCGCAGCCGCATCGGCAGCCGCATCGGCAGCCGCATCGGCAGCCGCAGCCGCAGCCGCAGCCGCAACCGTGCACGGCCGTCGCGAACCGCAACGGCCATCGCGATCCGCCTCCGCCTCCGCCTCCGGCGCCGGGCTCGCCATCCTCGCCGCCTTTCGATAGGATGGCGCGGACGCCGGACCTCGGCCGCTGAAGCGCCGGAGACATGAACCTGACCGCGGATGAGATCGAGGATGTTCTGGCCGAGCTTCGGCCGGTGCTCGAGGGAGCGAGGGTCGAGACCATCTTCCAGCTTCCGGCCAGCACGCTGCTCTTGCGGCTGCGCGCTCCCGGGGCGACGCACCATCTCCTCCTCTGCGCGCTCCCGGGAGCCGCCCGCATCCACGCGGTCGAGTGCCCGCCGGCCGCGCCGCCTCAGCCTCCCCCGTTCTGCCGCCTCATCCGCGAGCACCTCCGCGGCAGCCGGCTGGTCGAGATCCGGCAGGTTCCCGGTGATCGCATCGTGGAGCTTTGCTTTGCGCGTACGCGCCCGCCGCCGTCCGGGGCATCCGTCCCGACGGCCGCGGTCCGCCGTTCGATCCTGCTGGAGCTCTTCGGTCTCCGGCCTCGCATCGGCCTGCTCGACGGAGAGCGGCGCATCCTGGCGGCTCTGGACGACGATGTCCGCGGCGGCGGGCGGCGCTGGAAGCGAGGCGCCGTCTACGAGCGGCCGCAGGCGCCCGTCGAGAGCACAGGCACGGAGAGCGCGCTCGCTCGAGGGTCCCTCCGCGGCGCGGAGAGCGCCCGCGCTCCAGAGCCGCCCGCCGGAGCGGTGACTCCGTTCCCCTTCAGCCGCGCTCTCTGCGCGCGCTACGAGGAGTGGATGGAGACCGAGTTCCTCGAGCGGAGGAGGGCGGAGCTGATCGAAGCGCTGGACCGCGCGATCCGGAAGAAGACGGCCGCGCTCGAGCGGGTCGAGGAGGATCTCGAGGCGGCTTCGAAGGGCGACAGGTACCGAGAGATCGGCGACCTGCTCAAGGGAGCCTACGACCAGCTCCGCCGCGGCATGGAGAGCATCGAGGTGGTGGACTACTTCTCGCCCGGCCAGGAGAGGATCCGGATCCCCCTGGATCCGAAGCTATCGCCCCGCGACAACGTGGAGCGCTGCTTCAAGAGGTACCGGAAGGCCCGCCGAGCGCTCGATGTGCTTTCCAGGAGGGCTCATGCGCTCCAGGAGGAAGCGCAGGCGCTGCGGTCGCTCGGGGCGGAGCTGCGGGGAGCGGCCGACCTCGCCGCGCTCTCGGCGCTGGAGGTCCGCATCCCCCGCGCGAGGGCCGGAGGCTGCGCAGGACGCTCGGACAGACGCGGACCGCCCGACCGGGCCATCGCCCGCCGCTTCCTCTCCGCCGACGGCCACGAGATCCTCGTCGGCCGCAGCGCGGCGGACAACGACAGCCTCACTTTCCGCCGTGCGCGCGGCAACGACCTCTTCTTGCACGCAGCGGGCCGCGGCGGGCCTCACGTCATCATCAGGAGGCAGCCATCGCGCGATCCGTCTCAGGAAGCGCTTCTCGACGCCGCCCAGCTCGCGCTCTACTACAGCCTTCCCGTGAGATCCGGAGGGGTTTTCATCGAGGGGGCTCAGGGGGACGTCGACTACACCGCGGTGAAGCACGTGCGCAAGCCGAAGGGCGCCGGAGCCGGGAGGGTCCTCCTCGCGACGCACAAGACCGTCCGCGTCCGGCTGGATCCGGAAAGGCTGAACCGGCTGCGGCAATCCAGCGAGATTGACCAGGGCGGAACCGCGTGATAGCCTTGCTCGAGAGAGTTCCGAGAAGAGAAGAACACCAGGACGCGCCGCGGGGTCCTCGCGCATCCGAGCAGGGCGGCGGCTGGATCTAGGGAACGAGAGCCGATGCGGACCGGCAGTTTGAAGTGGGCGGTGTGGGCGTTCATCGGGATCGCGGCAGGGCTGTCGGGGCCGGGCTGCGAGACGGCCCCGGATCCCAATCTGGACGCCGTGACGAAGGCGCGCCTCGCGCGGCAGTACCGCGAGCGGGCCGAGCAGTGCCTGGCGAGATTCAGTCAAGACTCCACCGCGATCGAGGAGCTGGAGTGCTTCACTGAGAACTACCGCAAGGCGACCGTTCTCTTCCCGGATCCCCGCGAGTGGCCCACCTGCTACTTCAAGTACGGCCAGGGGCTCTCGATGCTCGGCGGCTACTACCTGACACTGCGGAACAAGCTCAAGGAGCTGCCGCCCGGGCGGCAGAGCGGGATCGAGGAGAAGATCCGCGAAGCCGAGGAGAAGACGCGGGAGTACTTCCAGAGGTCCAACGAGGCGCTGGAGGCCTATTTCCAGACCGGGTACGCGAACCCTCGTGCCTATGACATGGCCAGCCGGCAGTACGGCTTCCTGGGCGACTACTCGCGCGCTCTCCACTACCTCAACCGTCTCTCCCAGACCAGGCGGCTCAGCGACAGCGACAAGGAAATCGTCGAGCAGCGCCGCAAGTTCTACACGCGGATGCTGGAGAAGGAGGCGTTCCGAAAGGGTGCCGTCCCGCCGTCCGATCTCGAGGACCGTGAGCTCGATATGGGCGGCTTCGGTGATGATGCCCCGCGCGATCAGGGTCTCGACGTCGACTGAGGACTGCCTGCGGAACTCCCCGCGGCGACATGGCCCGGGGCGGGGGCGAGGCTAGGGAGAGCGAGACGGCAAGGGGCGGCGGCGCGAGGGGAGGCCCGCAGTGCCGGTGCCGGGGTTTTCAATCGCCCTTTGGAGACGGCTCGCTCGCGCATTAACGGCCGGTTTGACGCCTCC
>JAFGKN010000369.1 GCA_016928605.1 Planctomycetota bacterium
ATACAGCGGCGACCGAGATGACCTTTTGCTTGTCAGCGAGCTTCATGCGATTCACACCTTTCAGGCGGTTGAGGTCTTCTTCTCGACGAGCGGCCTCAGATCGAGCCGCACGGTAAACCGGATGTTGTTCGGCTCCACGTATTCCGGCAGGAGGACGAAGCGCCATTCCGGGCGGCTGATGTTGATGAAGTCGGAATAGAAGTTCTCCGGCTTGATCTTGTCCCGTAGAAACTTCATGTAAAATTCGTCCGCGCTCTTCAGCCGCTGACGGAAGACCGTCATCCTCTCCACTTCAGCACCCGACGAGTAGCACGTGAGTTCCAGGTAGCCGCCCGTCTGCTGCTTTCCGGCGTCCCACTTGTACTCCTCGGGGTCGAACTCGTGCATCTCGAGGTTCATGATCCAGATGTACCTCGGCGTGATCTCGGCCAGCTCGTCCAGCTTCTTGGACCAGAGGATGCGGTTGGTCTTGATGCTGATGATGGCCTTCTCGCGCTCCTTGTAGTCCCGGATCTCATCGCTCAGCGAGTCGACCTCCTGTGCATTCTTCTCCAGTTGAGCGACTTCGCTCTGGCGGCGCTCGAATTCCGCCTGGAGAACGATCACGTTGAACCAGAGGTAGGCATAGATGCAGAGCGAGACGGCGGTCAGGGCAGCTCCCACGAGCACCGTCCCGAAAACGACGACCGGGGTACGGGCCGCGCTTTGAAGCTCCTTGGGAAGCAGGTTGATCTGAATCATGTCCCTCGTATCCTTTTCACCAGAGCGTCAACGATCCAGAATCCTCGACGCCAGCCCCACGGAGATCGCCATCTGCGCTCCGTATTCTTTCAGCTCATCGGGATCGACCTTGTCGGCACGGATGTCGAGGTTCTCTGTGGGATCCCAGAAATCCACGCGGCGGTTGAAGACTCTCTCGAAGGTGGCTTGCAGGCCGGAGATCCGGCTGCCGCCGCCTGAGACGTAGATGTCGTCGACCTCGCGGTCGTACTGGTTCTCGTAGTAGTCAAGGGAGAGATGGATCTCGTTGGCGAGATCGTCAAGCGTGGGAAGAATGCACTCCTCGACTTCAACCTCCTTGCCATCCGGGTTCAGCTTGAGGCTGTCGGCTTCAACGCTGTCGATTCCCATACGCCGGGAGATCGCCTCGGTGAAGTCGTTGCCCGCGAGATAGACTTCTCGGGAGAAGTACGAGGTGTTGTTCTTGACGATGTTGATGTTCGTCTTGATGGCGCCGATGTCCACGAGCGCAATCACCTGCTCCTCGTCCTCCACGCGCGGGCTGTGGAGGCTGTTGAACTCGAAGGCGTTGCCCAGGGCGAAGGTGTCAACATCGACGACGACAGGCGTGAGACCTGCTGCCTGAATGAGCTGGAGATGGTCATCGATGAGCGTCTGCTTGACCGCGACGAGGAGGACTTTCATCTCCTTCTCGCCGCTGGCATTCGTCGTCTCTCCGAAGTCTTTGAGGCGAGCGCAGTCGAGAACCACCTCGTCAACTTCGAACGGGATGTACTTGTCGGCCTCGAAGCGAAGCGCGCTCTTCATGTCCTCGTCGGACATGGCGGGCATGTTGATATAGCGCACGATGACCGACCGCCCGGACACCGCTGTCACCACCCTGCGCGTCTTGATGCCAGCCGTTCTGAGCAGATCGACGACCGTGTCCTTGAGAGCGTCTTTGTTCTCGATCAACGAGTGCCCGAACCCTGTGATCTTGAGCTGGTCACGGACCTCCGTCAGCTCGATCACCTTCACCGAGTGGGAGCCGATGTCGAGGCCCACCAGGCTTCTTTTCTTTCCAAACATAGGCTGGTCCTCAGAAGGTTTCGCCCCTGGTCTTCGCCCCTCCGCAGCGCCCCTCTCCGGCCTCAACCCTGCGGATCGCGTTTCGGAGAGACGCCTGCGAGCGGTCAAGTCTTGCCCGGTACGTATGACAGAGCTATATCGGGAAAAACGTCGGCGGACCTAAACACCCAAACAGATTGAAAGGCCAAGTCGCGGGATTCGCGGAAGGAGGCCCCTGATGCCCGCCTCGGAGAAGCTGGAGAAGCTCACGCTCGGATGGCGGCCGTTCAGCGGCGACCCCGTGCCTGCCGGCCTCCGGCTGGCCATAACTGCCTCTTCGCAGGCGCATAGCAGGCGCTGTCGCTGCGGACCCGGTGCCGGGCTCCCTGGAAAACACTCGGCTCATCGCTCCGCTGGCACCAGCGGAACGGTTGCAGCCCCTTGAGTTTATCAGACGAGAAGCGCTGCCCGCCGGAGATCGATTCCCCGGCTTTCAGAAGAAGTCTGGAAGCAAGTTACGGACTCGCTTCTGGAGAATCGCCTGACTCTCCTCCGCCTCGTCGCATGCGAGGCACTGGCTGGCCACATCGATCGCGCCGGACATGGTGAGCTGTCGCAGGATTCTCTTCACCGTCGGGAGGGAGATGGGGCTCACGCTGAAGCTCCGGAGCCCGAGTCCGAGAAGAAGCACCGTGTACATCGGCTCGCTGCACATCTCGCCGCAGATCGAGACCTGGATGCCTGCGTTGTGGCCCGCCTCGATCACGTACTTGAGGAGCCGCAGGATCGCCGGATGCGCCGGCTGGTAGAGATGAGCCACCCTCTCGTTGACCCGATCCACGGCGAGACAGTACTGCACCAGGTCGTTGGTTCCGATGCTGAAGAAATCGACCTCGCGAGCGACCTGCTCGGACATCAGGGCGATCGAGGGCACCTCCACCATGATGCCGACCGGAACCCGCTCCGCCATCTCGACGCCTTCGCTCTCCAGCTCGGCGCGGACGTCCCGGATGATGGCTCGAGCCCGGCGGATCTCGTCGAGGCTCGAGACCATGGGCAGCATCAGCTTGACGGGGCCGAGCGCTGAGACCCGCAGAACGGCGCGGATCTGGCTGCGAAACAGGTCTTCTCGCAACAGGCAAAGCCTGATCGATCGGCATCCGAGGAACGGATTGGGCTCGTGAGTGCCCACCGATTCCGAGTGGAACTTGTCAGCGCCCGCATCGAGGGTCCGGATCACGAGCACCCTCTGCTTGAGCGCAGCGACGGCCATGCAATACGCCTCGAAGTGCTTCTTCTCATCCGGCTCGCCGTCTTCGTACAGGAACTCCGTTCGGTAGAGGCCAACTCCACGAGCGCCCCAGTCGAGAGCTGTCTCCACTTCCTCGGGAAACTCGATGTTGGCGGCCAGGTAGATCTCGTACCCATCCAGGGTCTCCGCCGGCCAGCGGACCTCCTCGTGTAGGTGACGAAAAAACTCCGCGGAGTGGTACGCCTTCTTCTGGTATACCTCGAGAGTCGCAGGATCGGGGTCTATGATGACCTTCCCCGTATAGCCATCCACGATCACGAGCTCGGCTTCGGCGACCTCCTGCGAGATATCCTCGAGCCCCACGACCGCTGGGATCTGCATGGCTCGCGCGATGATCGCGGTGTGCGACGTCCTCCCCCCCACATCGATGGCGAATCCCTGGATCTTCTCCTTGTCGATGGATGCCGTCTGCGCGGGGCTCAGATTGTGCGCGATGATGACTGCGGTTCCCCGGATGCGCTCGCCCTTTGCCTCGGTCCTGCCCAGAAGGTTGCGGAGGATCTTTTTCTCGACCTCCTCCAGATCGTGCACCCGCTCGGCGATGTACTCGGACTCGATGCTCGCGAAGCGCTCATAGTAGTCGCGGAGCACAACCGTCACGGCGTACTCGGCCGAGTTGCCTTCCGTCCGGATCCGATCGACGATCCCTCTTCTGAGCGTGGGGTCGCAGATCATGTCCCGGTGGCTCTCCAGAACCTGGACTGGGATCTTCAGCTCCTCCCCGAAGCGGCTGATCTCTTCGCTGATGTCTTCGATCGCCGCACGGATGGCCCGATCGAACCGCCGGACCTCATCATCGACGCGAGATGGCGGGACGAACCGCCGGCGCACGCGGAGATCCTCTTCCCCGATGATCATCGCGTTCGCGATCGAGATGCCGGGAGAGACGGGGATGCCCTTCTTGACTCGCATGTTGCCAGCGCTGTCGCCCGGAGCTGAGCCGCTCGTGAGCGTAGCCCGCGCCTCTACTCCTCGTCGAATTTCCGGTCGAACAGCTCGAGGATCGCCTTCATCGCGCCCTCCGCGTCCTCTCCGATCACACGCACCCTGAGAACCTGGCCGCGCTCGGCGCCGAGTGTGAGGATGCCAAGGATGCTCTTGCCATCGATCTCTTCGTCGCTTCCTTCCCGAGCGATCTTCACGCGGGAATCGAACTCCTTGGCCAGCTGTGCAAGACGCGTGGATGCGCGAGCGTGGAGGCCAAACTTGTTCGAGAGCTTAATGCAGCGCACGAGTTCCATGGGCCTGGGCGGACTCTTGTTCTCGGGTACTCTTCCTGGAGGGCTTCGTCCCTCGGGGGCTCTCGATGTCCTTCAGGAACTCGTCATGGATCACCTGGGCCAGGGCTGCCGAATCGTGCCGCGCTGACATGACGGCCTTCTGATTCTCCCCCTCGGCGAAGAAATCTCCCCGGATGACTCGTATCTGCTTGAACTCCCCGCTGTCCTCCAGGTCAGGGACCACCGCTTCCGCTCCCTGCTCGGCGTATCGCTTCAGGACGTCCGCGGGAACCCGCCCGTTGTGGGCGATCACCGCATCCGGGAAGTCATCCCCCACGTGGCGGCGCAGCGCGCGCACATGGTCGCTCAGATGGAAACCCAGGGTCTCGCCCGGCTGCGTCATGATGTTGCCGATATAGACCCGAGGCTTGCCCGTGCGGTTGAGCTCCTCGACGATGCCCTCGAGCAAGAGGTTCGGTATGACGCTGGTAAACAGGCTTCCTGGACCGAAAAGGAAGAGATCGGCATCCCGGATCGCCTGCCGGATCTCCGGCGAGACCTCCGTGGGCCACGGTCGGAGCTCGATCCGCTCGATGGGTTTGAGGCTCCGGCTGATCTGCACCTCGCCCGTGCTTTTTCCTCCGTCGGGATGGTGCGCGACGAGCGAGACCTTCGAGCTGCTGGCAGGGATGACTCGCCCCCTGACGCGCAGAAACCTGTTCAGCTCCCGGATGGAGCCATCGAAGTCACCCACTACTCGCGTCAAGACCGTGATGAAGAGATTCCCGAAGCAGTGCCCCTTGAGCTCCGACTCGTCGAATCGGTACTGAAACGCCTCGGCGATCACCGGGTCGACATCCGCCAGAGCGATGAGACAGTTCCGGATGTCGCCGGGAGCGGCGAT
>JAFGKN010000370.1 GCA_016928605.1 Planctomycetota bacterium
AGAATCCCGATGCTCCGGGGAGCGAGCGAGCGGCCGTGGAGATCAAACGGCGGCTCCTCAGCGCATGCTTTGCCCTCCCGTCCTACGACAGCCGCGGAGCGGGGCTGGCGGGAAGCCACGCCCGCGTGGCGAGCGGCAGTCTCTCGGTCGTCGAGCGCCGGAGCGGGAACGTTCTCTGGGAGTACGAGGCGCAGCATCTCATCCGTCACAACTCGATCGCCCTCGGCGGCGGCCGGGTCTACCTCATCGACCGGCTGCTCGACGACCAGCTCGATCACTTCCGCCGGCGGGGCCAGGAGGCGGCGAGGAAGGGATGGGTCGTCGCGCTCGACATCGAAAGCGGCCAGAAGGTATGGACGGGAGCCGATGACGCGTTCGGCACCTGGCTGGGATACTCCGCCGAGCACGATGTGCTGCTCGAGGCCGGCAGCGATGCTCGCGACCGTGCCGTCGACGAGGTCGGAGAGGGACTGAAGACGTATCGCTCGAGCGATGGCTCGATCCTCTGGTCGAGCGACGAGAAGTACAACGGCCCGTGCATCCTGATCGGCCGCCGGATCATCACGCAGAGCATCGATTCTCCGGGAAAAGCCTTTGATCTCCTGACGGGAGAGAGGCTCCAGCGGCAGCATCCCGTCTCGGGGAAGGCCATGGACTGGGGGTACACCCGCAACTACGGGTGCAACACCGCCGTCGGGTCGCCCTTCCTGCTCACGTTTCGCTCGGCGGCGGCCGGCTTCTTCGACCTGGAGGGAGACAGCGGGACCGGCAACTTCGGCGGATTCCGCTCGGGATGCACCACCAACCTGATCCCGGCGGGGGGCGTGCTCAGCGCGCCCGACTACACCCGCACGTGCACGTGCGCCTACCAGAACCAATCGTCGCTGGCCCTGGTCCACCGGAGCGAAGTGGAGCTCTGGACCTTCAACTGTTTCGCTCACGATGGGGCGGCGGTCCAGCAGCTCGGCCTCAACTTCGGCGCCCCGGGCGACCGGCGGGGACCCGACGGCACCCTCTGGCTCGATGCGCCGAGCGCGGGGAGTCCGTCGCCGGATCCTCCCGTCGAGCTGCGCGTCGCGGAGGCGAGGTTCCCGCGGTATCACTCGAGCCGCATCCGGGAAGGCGAGCTGGCCTGGGTGGCGGCCTCTGCCCTGGAGGGCGAGGGGGAGATCGCCGTCCGCCTGCTCCCGGAGACCGAGGCCGGATCGCCGATGTCCTACACCGTCCGGCTCGTCTTCGCGGAGATCGAGGACTTCGGGCCCGGGGACCGCGTCTTCAGCGTGGAGATCCAGGGAGAGACGGTGCTCGACGATTTCGACATCGCGAAGGAGGCGGGTGGGCCCTTCCGGAGCATCGTGCGGGAGTTCCGGGAGATCGCCGTCACCGACCACCTCACGATCGCGCTGCGAGCCGGCGCCGAGGGCAGGCCGCTCCTCGCGGGGATCCAGGTCCTGCTTCCGAAGGTCCGGGTCTGATCCAGAGGCGCTGTCCCGCCCCCGGTGCCCTGCGTCGGCGGCGCCCTCGCGCTGCCGCCGCTCGTCTGCCTGGATTGGGATGATCCGGGCGCCTCTGTACTCAGATGATGCGCGCGCCCCCGAGGCAGATATCCCCCTCGTAGAAGACCGCGAACTGGCCGGGCGCCACGCCCGTGTCGCTCCCCTCCAGCTCCACGCGGAGACGTCCGCCGCTCTCCTCCTCCAGCCGGCACCGGTAGAGCTTCTCGCTGTGGCGGAGCTTCACCTCGAGATCCGCTCGGCCGGGGGGGCGAGCGATCCAGCTCGGATCCGCCGCGCGGAAGACGCTCCGGGCGTGACGGGATAGACTCCGGCCATGGGCGACGTAGATGACGTTGCTCTCGACATCCTTGCCGACGACGAACCACGGGCCCTGGGAGAGCCCCAGCCCCTTCCTCTGTCCGATCGTGTGGAACCAGTACCCGCGGTGCTCGCCGAGCAGGCGTCCCGTGTCGCGCTCGATGATCGGCCCCTTCCGCTCTCCGAGATGGCTGCGCACGAACTCATCGAAGCGTATCTTGCCCAGGAAGCAGATCCCCTGGCTCTCCTCGCGGTCCCTGCTGGGCAGGTCGAGCTCCGCCGCCAGCCGGCGCACCTCGCTCTTCTTCAGAGCTCCCACCGGGAACAGGATCCGCGCGAGCTGGCCCTGGCTCAGGTGCGAGAGGAAGTAGGTCTGATCCTTGACGGGATCCACTCCGCGCAGCAGGTACCGGAGTCCGTCCTCGCTGCGGATCCGGGCGTAGTGACCCGTCGCTACCCTGTCGAAGGACTCGCCGATCTGCTCGAGGAACGCTCCGAACTTGATGCGCTGGTTGCAGAAGATGTCGGGGCTCGGCGTCCGGCCCGCCTTGAGCTCCGAGAGCGCGTAGGCGACGACCGTCCGGTAGTACTCGGTCTGGAGCGGGATGATCTCGAGCTCCACACCGGCCGCCTCGCAGACCGCGCGCGCGAAGCGAAGGTCCTCCTCCCAGGGACATCCGCCGAGATGCGAGAGCTCGTCCTCGAGCCAGACCTTCAAGTAATAGGCCGTCAGGTCTCGATGGCCCTCCTCCCTCAGGAGTCTGAGCGCCACCGAGCTGTCGACACCTCCGGAGAGCAAAGCGGCGATCTTCATCTGCGCCTGGCCGCCATCAGGGGCGGCGGAACGTTCAGAGGCCCTTCTTGCGCTTCAGGTAGTCGCGCACGAATTACTCGATCACCAGCATGTCCACGCCGCACCCCGCGGCCGCCTCCCGGGTCGCATCCACGGGAACACCGTGCTCCATGCCTGCGTAGAGCGCCCAGCGCCCCCAGACGCGGTTCCCGTTGGATCCGTGGAGCAGCACCGCTTTTTCGGAGTCGCGCATCAGCCGGAGGAACTCCTCGGCCATGGCATCGTCGATACGGAGCGACGCCGCAGAGAGATCGGAGGAAGTCAGAAGCCAGCCGAGAACGAAAAAGGAGCAGAGTCTTCGCATCGTACATGTCGTGAGGACGTGGAGTGAATCCTGACGGCCAAGAGCGCGGGAAAGTTTCCCTTCTCTATATTGACCGATGATGATCAGAATACAATCGCCGAGACGTGTCGGGAAACGTCGACATTCAGACAAAGGTGCAAGCGACCGTGGAGGCGGATCATGATCAAGCCCGTCGTGTCCTGGGCGTTCCTGCTGTCAGGGGTGGCTTCGCTGATCCCCGCGGAGGAGACCGATCCGCCGAGGCCGAACATCCTGCTGATCGTCTCGGATGATCAGGGATACGAGGACCTCGGTTGCTACGGGAGTCGTGAGGCGAAGACTCCGGCCCTCGATCGGCTCGCGCGCGAGGGGGCTCGCCTCACCAGCTTCTACGCGGCGTGGCCCGCATGCACGCCGTCGCGCGTGTCGCTCCTCACGGGACGGTATCCACAGCGCACCGGGACCTACGACCTCTTCCGGAACGACCGTGTCGACGACGGCTATCGGTACAGCGAGATCGAGTACGCCATCTCGCCGGAGAATGTCCTCGGGACTGACCTCCGGGAGGTGTTCCTCTCGGAGGTGCTCGCCAAGGCAGGATACGTCAGCGGCTGCTTCGGCAAGTGGGACTGCGGTCAGCTCCGGCGCTTTCTGCCGCTCCAGCAGGGATTCCATGACTTCTATGGCTTCACGAGCACCGGCATCGATTACTGGACGCACGAGCGCTACGGCGTTCACATCATGCGCCGCGGCGATGCACGGTCGAAGGAGGATCAGGGGACGTACGCGACTGACCTCTTCCGGCGGGAGGCCGTCCGCTTTCTGCACCAGAACCACGCACACCCGTTTTTCCTCTACGTGCCCTTCAACGCGCCTCACTCTGCCTCGAGCCTCGACCCGGAAGTCCGCGGCTGGGTCCAGGCCCCCCGGGAATACGTCGATCTCTACGAGCCGGGAAAGAACAGCCGCGAGGAGAAGCGACGGCATTACCTGGCGGCCGTCACCTGCATGGATGCCGCAATCGGTGAGCTTCTGCGGGCTCTCGATGAGTACGACGTCGCCCGCCGCACCATCGTCATCTTCCTTTCCGACAACGGAGGCGGCGGAGGCTCGAGCAATGCGCCTCTTCGCGGCGGGAAGGCTCAGATGTTCGAGGGGGGACTGAGGGTGCCGTGTATCATCCGCTGGCCAGGGAGGATCGAGGGCGGCACGGTCTGCGATGAGTTTCTCACCGCGCTCGAGATCTTTCCCACGCTGTTGCGCGCGGTGGGGGCCGAGGCTCCCCTGGGCACCGTCATCGACGGGTTCGATATGCTGCCGGTGCTGCAGGGCGAGCAGTCATCGCCGCGCCGCGAGATGTTCTGGCAACGGCGCGGCGACCGGGCGGCGCGAGTCGGGTCCTGGAAGTGGGTCGATTCGCAAAGAGGCAGCGGGCTCTTCGACCTGCGCGAGGACGCGGGGGAGGAAAGGGACCGGGCGGGCGAGCGACCCGACATCCTCGAGATGGTCCAGCAGCGCTTCTCCGCGTGGCAGGAAGACATGCAGGCCGCGGAACCACGAGGGCCGTTCCGGGACTTCTGAGCGAACCGGCAGGCATCACCAGTACAGCAGGCGAACGGCGTGGTGGAAATGCTGCGTCGTCGAGAGGAAGTTGTTGGCGTAGGTGTGGAGGTAGAGGGCCGCCCCCCTCGGCACGAAAAAGTGCGTGCCGCACGGAAAGGCCTCGTAGATGATCACGTCGTCGATGCCGCCCACCTCCGTGTAGTAGTCGCGGCCGCAGTATCCGAAGTATCCCGCGGCGCCGGTCGGCTCCATCCCGGTCCCGGCGTCCTTCCACTTCTCCCAGGGGTTCGCGGGATCTAGGGAGAGCAGGTGCCCGTTGTCGCTCCAGCCTCCTTTCTGGACCCCGTTGAAGTGCTCCACGGCGACGACGTGGAGGTCCTCCGGGGCGCGCAGCTCCACCGACCGCCGGTCGACTTGCCCCGGCTCGACGGCGTAGGCCATCGTGTTGATGGTGATGGACTTGAGCGGCCTCTCCGGCTGCCTGACGAGCAGGGCGGTAGGCTGGATGCAGCCGGTGATCGCGATGCTCGCTGGGACGAGCCACAAGAGCCTGATGCGCTTCATGATCTCCTCCATGGAACGATGGACGCCGGCGGCGCGGCGCTGGACGCGGGGAGCAGGAGCCTCGGCGCGGTCCGCGGTGGCCGTCCCGCGGCGCGATCTCACGCCTGTCTCGCCTCCCGGACGGCCTCGTAGAGAGCCAGCAGGTTGGCGGTGGGCGTTCGAGCCTGCACGTTGTGGACGGTGTTGAAGACAAAGCCTCCTCCGCGGCCGAAGATCTCGATCCTCTGCCGGACCTCCTCCCGCACCTCCTCGGGCGTGCCGAAGGGCAGGGTCTGCTGCGTGTCGACGCCGCCGCCCCAGAACGTGATCCGGTCGCCGAAGCGGTCCTTGAGAGCGCGCGGATCCATCTCGGCGGCCGAGCACTGGACAGGGTTCAGGATATCGAAGCCGGCGTCGATGAAGTCGGGGATCAGCCTCATCACGGACCCGCACGAGTGGATGAAGGTCTTCCACGATGTGTTCTCGTGGATCCAGTCGTTGATCCGCCGGTGAAACGGCTGATACAGCCTGCGGTACGCCGCGTTGCCGATGAAGGGGCCGCTCTGCGCGCCGAAATCCGTCCCTGTGATGAAGACGGCAGTCACGCGGCTCCCGACGGCCTCGTGGATCCTCGCGAGGTTGGCCAGGGCGATGGCGCACTGGCGGCTGAAGACCTCGTAGACATAGTCGAACCGCGAGACGGTGCTGACGTACCATTCCTCGATGTCGCGGATGCCGCG
>JAFGKN010000371.1 GCA_016928605.1 Planctomycetota bacterium
CGAGAGCGCCCATGTCCTCGTGCAGGTCGCGGATCAGCTCGTCGCGGAGGTAGGTCGCGCGGCCGTTCGTCCGGAAGCAGTCGTTGAACGCCGAGCGCAGCACGAGCTTGTCGAAGCGGTCCACGGGAGTCTCCGGGATGATCGGGCAGTGGAGCCTGGCGTCGCCGTAGACCGACCGGAAGTAGACCCTGTAGGCCTTCTTGGTCTCGAAGTCGCCGCCGCGCCCCGCGCCGCCGTGGAGGCGCAGTCCCATCCCCGTGGCCGCGGCCCGCCGGCCGTCCTCGTCGAAGTACTCGAGGAACGCCGGCCGCTCCCACGCCCGTCCCCGCCCGTCGGCGGTGTTGTGCACGAGCGCGTACTCGACGGGATCCATCGAGATCGACAGGATCGGCAGCGCGCTCGTGTTGTCGATGAAGTAGCTCTGGGAGACGGTGCGCGTGGCCCGCTCCTCACCGATGAAGCCCGCCGCGCGGACGACCTTGTTCCCGTCGATGGGCAGCGACAGCCAGAAGCGGGGGCTCGCGGTGGTCGGCTCCGATCCGTCCAGCGTGTAGTGGATGCTCATCAGCCCCGGCGGCGTGGCCGACATCGACACGGTGATCGCGCCCGCGTACATGCCGGCGGGCGGATCGAACTCGATGCTGCTCGAGATCGGCTCGTCGAAGTGCGCCGTCTCGTTCGGCGCCTCCGGTGTCGGAGTCAGGAGGTAGCACCATCGCCCCCCCTCCGCCGCCGCGCGGCCGTAGGAGTGGTCCTCCGTCTGAACAGGATAGACCACGGCGTCGACGAGATCACCCAGCGCGTTCGTGAGCATGAGGCTCTCGCCATCCGCGTTCAGCGAGAAGCTCGCGTGCAGGATGCGGGGTATGACCCCGAGCGCGGGATGGAGCGACATGTCGGAGCTCCCCGCCGAGATGTTCAGCCCCACGAGCGCGAGCACGTTGTCCCCGGGGCGGAGGAGACCGAGGCGCGGTGTCAGATCGAAGCGCGCGGGCGTTCCCGCCTCGTGGCTCCCCGCCGCCCAGGACGAGGAGGTTGGATCACCGGCGGGCGCGTTGGCCGACGCGACTCTCTGTCCGTTGAGATAGGCGACGAAGCCGTCGTCGTAATCGACCTGGAGGATGAGATTGTCGAGCGCCCGGTGCGGCTCGATGTGGAAGACCCTGCGGATGAAGACCGCGTTCGTGCCCGGGGCGAGCTCCGTGAAATCGTCCTCATCGCCGTAGCCGAATCCCGCGTTCCCCGTCAGGAAGGACGAGGCATCGAAGCCTGGGAGGTTCCAGCCGGCAGGCGGGCCCGCCTGCGCAGGATCGGCGACGAGGTACTTCCACTCGGCCTCCGGCGGGATGATCGACGCCTCGAAGGGGTACGCCATCGGGTCGCCGGCGACCGCGCTGGGCGCGGGCGCGTAGCGATCCTTGCCGGAGAGCCAGACCTTGAGATAGCCGCCGGGGGGGATCGTCACGTCCGGGAAGACCCACTTGTGAGGCTCGCTGCCCCGATCCGACAGCCCGTAGCGCTCCAGGTGGGCCGTGACCAGCCCGCTCGGATTGTGGATCTCCACCCAGTCCGAGCTGTCTCCGTCCTCGTCGAAGGAGGTGAAGCGGTTGGAGGCGAGCAGCTCGTTGAGGACGACCTGCCCGGGCGCCGGCAGCGCCGGGAGCGCCAGGAGGATGGAGAGCATCCAGCGGCCGGCGGCCGAGCCGCCTGCGGCGAGACGGAGATGTTTGCGCATCGCGTGGGCCCAGCCAGCGGCCGCGCCTCCCTTGTGGCATCCGTGCGGAGTCAACCTCGAAGCCGACGGACTCCATTCTCGGGAGCGCTGCCGCCCTTGTCAACGAAGCGCTCGATGGAGCCGTTCATCCCCGGCTTGCGCCGAGGAGCCTCTGCCTCGCGGCTGCGAAAGCCGGTCGCGGAAGCGCCTCTCTCCATGGGCGCACGCGCGCTCGAGTCGGGCGGCGCGTGAGCGCCAGCTCGCGGGGACAGAGACCCGGCGCCTTCCGCCTTGCAATGCGCCGTCGCGGATGGGAAAACACCGCAGGCGGACTCCCGGCATGCGAGAGCCCCCGGAGCGACCAGCGGCTTCCGCGATGAAACAGTACCTCAAGCTTCTGCGGCACGTCCTCGATCACGGGGTCCAGAAGAGCGATCGGACGGGCACGGGGACCCTCAGCATCTTCGGATACCAGATGAGATTCCGCCTCCAGGAGGGGTTTCCGCTGCTGACCACGAAGAAGCTCCACCTGAAGTCGATCATCCACGAGCTGCTCTGGTTCCTGAGCGGCGACACGAACACCGCCTACCTGAAGGAGCACGGCGTCAGCATCTGGGACGAGTGGGCCGACGCCGAGGGCAACCTCGGGCCGGTCTACGGCGCCCAGTGGCGCTCCTGGCGCCTGCCCGACGGCACAGCGGTGGATCAGGTCTCCGAGGTGATCCGGCAGATCCGCGACAACCCGGACTCGCGGCGCCTGATCGTCAGCGCCTGGAACGTCGCGGACCTCCCCCGCATGGCCCTCGCCCCCTGCCACCTCCTCTTCCAGTTCTACGTGGCCGCTGGACGGCTCTCCTGCCTGCTCTACCAGCGGAGCGCCGACCTCTTCCTCGGAGTCCCCTTCAACATCGCTTCCTACGCGCTGCTGACCCTGATGGTCGCGCGGGTCACCGGCCTCGAGCCCGGCGACTTCGTGCACACCTTCGGAGACGTGCACCTCTACCAGAACCATCTCGATCAGGCGCGCCTGCAGCTCGCGAGAGAGCCGCGTCCGCTGCCGCGCATGGCGATCCGGCCCGGCGCGAGCGACATCTTCGCCTTCCGCGGCGAGGACTTCCGCCTCGAGGGCTACGATCCGCATCCGCACATCAAGGCGCCGGTGGCGGTATGATCGTCTCCTGCATCGCGGCCGTCGCCCGAGGCGGCGTGATCGGAAGGAGAGGCGAGATGCCGTGGCGCCTGCCGGACGATCTGCGGCGCTTCAGGGCGATCACCTGGGGCCATCCGGTCATCATGGGCCGGAAGACCTACGAATCGATCGGCGGGCCTCTCGAGGGCCGTACGAACGCGGTCCTGAGCCGCTCGGCACCGCGCGGCCTGCCCCCGGAGGTCATCGCCGCGGACTCGCTCGATGGGGCTCTGGAACGGCTGAGAGGCGCTCCGGGGTCCGACGAGGTCTTCGTCATCGGCGGAGCCGAGGTCTACGCCGCGGCGCTGCCGCGCGCGCGGCGCCTCTACCTGACGCGGGTCGACGCCGACGTGGAGGGCGATGCCCGGTTCCCCGAAGTGGACTTCTCCCTCTGGCGGCTAGCGCGCGACGAGCCCCACCCCGCGGACGCCGCTCACGCGCATCCTCTCCGCTTCCAGGTCTACGAGAGGAGCGGATCTCGGGGGCCAGAACTCGAATCGTGAATAGCGCCGGGGCCGGTCGAGCGGGTCGGAGGAAGCCCTGCTCCGCCGGCGCGGTCTACTCGACCGTCACCTCGCCGGTGACGACCCATTCGACGCTGCGCTTCAGGAGGGTCTTGTAGGGCTCGATGTCCCGCGACTTCATGTCGTGCCCGAGCACGTTGTTGGCGACGCGGCCCTTGCCGTACGTCTTCACGAAGACCATCGGCTCCTCGCGCTCCTTGCCCTTGAGGTTGGACATGGAGGTCGCGAGCACCTGGATCTCTGCGTCGCCCGAGAGCTGGGCGTAGCACTCATCGTCGATCTTGAAGCTCTCCATCCCCTTCGTGATCGGATGGTCGTGATCGGTGATCTTCACCTCGAAGACGTGGCGCGGCCCGTGGCCTCCCACCCCCCGGACCCACACCCTGCCGAGGAGCTCGCGGTACTCCTTCCACTCCTGGTACGAGCTGCAGGCGAAGTGGAGCATGACCAGGCCTCCCCCGTCGGAGACGAACTTGAGCAGCCCCGCGCGCGCCTCTTCGGTCAGCTCCGGCGCGTCCCAGAATCCGAAGTTGAGGACGATCGCGTCGTACTTCCCGAGCGTGGAGGACTCGAAGATGCCGGAGTCCTCGGAGACCTTGACGTCGAAGCGCCCCGTCTCCTCGAGCACCTTGCGGGTGAAGGGGGTCGTCTCGCGCCACGGGTGCGATGCGACGTCGTGGCCGGTGACGACCAGCACGCTGATCTTCTTCTGAGCCGTCTCGCTCCGCGCGTCCTGGGCCGAGACGAGGAACCAGGCGGCCAGTGCTGTGGCGAGGGCGTACTTCGCGAATCTCATCTCTGTGCTCCTTGTCGTACGGAAGGGTCAAACCACTCGCAGGACCTCAGCGTAGCCGAAAACACCCCGAGCGGCAATCGGGGAGATGGCCGGAGCCCGGCCTCCCGCTCCGCGCTAGCCGCTCCGGAGGCCCAGCCGCGCGCGGAGCTCCTCCGGGCCGCGGAAGACCTCGGCCCTCAGGCCGGCGGCCCTCGCCCCCTCCACGTTGGCCGGCGTGTCGTCCGTGAAGAAGACCTCCTCGGGGCTCGCGGAGAGGCGCCGCACCGCGTCGAGGAAGGCCTCGGGATCCGGCTTCCGCCGGCCGGTCTCGCAGGAGGCGATGAGCGCCTCCATCGAGCGGACGATCGGATAGCGCGCGAGAGCGCCGAGGTGCAGCGGGCTCGTGTCGGTGAGCGCCGCCGCGCGGACTCCGGCCCGCCGCAGGTCGTCCACCACCTCGCGCATCCCCTCGACCTCGTCCCCCAGGATGCGGAGGTACTGGCTCCGGATCTCCTCGCCCGAGACGTCCGCCGCGCCGAAGTGCTCCCGCACGGCCCGGAAGAACTCCTCCTCCGCCGCGAGACCGCGCTCGAAGCGGTCGAAGACCGCCGTCCGCCGGAAGGAGGCGAAGGCATCCCGGAAGGCAGCGCCTCCTCCGCGGCCAGAGAGGTCCGCGGCCATGGGGAACGCCTCCTCGACGGGCCGGAGATGGATCAGGACGCCGCCCACATCGAAGAGGACCAGGCGGAGAGGCGGTTGAGATGAGAGCGGTGGAATCATGGCTCGTCGGTGGATCGGGAAGGAGCGATCGCGGCTCCCGACTCGGTTCAGGGCGGCTCGCCGGCTCCCTTGGTACCTGGTTTCTCCCCCGCCGGCAACAGCCGGGCGTCCGCCCAGTTCGCCATGTCGCAGTGGAAGCCGTCGCCGCCGTCACCGACCGAGAGCACGAGCCGATCGACGCCGGCCACGGAGATGTCCACCTTCTCGCTGCCGCGCAGGCCCTTCATCGCCCGGCTCCGATGGAGCGCCCTTCCGTCGCCCTCGACGTCGAAGACCACCGATCCCCCCGCCTCGGCGCCGCCCACCAGCGCGAAGAACCGCTCGAACCGCCCCGCGAGGCGGATCTCGATGCGCGATGGCGCGTGGGTGCCGATGCCCCGCCGGTAGAGGCGCCCGTCGAGCCGCAGCGGCTGCCCCGTGATGTCCCGGTCGATCCGCGGCAGGCCGTCGCCGGCGGGCGTCCAGCCCGATGTCGCGGACTCCCACGGCAGATCTCCGGCGTAGACCCAGCCGCCCGACGGCTCGACCCTCGGCGGCGGCCTCCGCTCCGGCGGCGGAGGCGGCTTGACGACCGGCTCCGCGTCGACGGCGGTCCCCCGCAGCGACGCGACATCGGCGCGGGGCCGCTCCGACAGCCTGCGCGCCAGCACCTCGAGCGTCCCCAGAAGCACGCGGTAGTCGGCGTCGGAGGGATCGCGGAAGACGGGCTCTCCGCAGCTCTGCCAGCCTCCTCCATCGCGCGCGAGCGGCGCGAGCAGCATGCGGCTGAGCCGCGCATCGCGCCGGTCGATGCTCATCCACCAGGTCGAGCCTCCTCCGCCGCCGTCGCCGTGGCAGCCGGCGCATCGCCGCCGGTGCACATCCGTGAGCGCGCGGCGGGTCTCGCCCGCGAAGATGCTGCGGTCTCGGAAGCCGGGCGTCTCGTAGCGGTCGTAGTAGACCCCGTTGGCGTCGATCCACTCGATGATGCGCCGCCGCTCGTCGCTCGCGAGGACCGCGCCTTGGTGGCCCGCGTCGAGGATCTCCATGAGCGGCGAGACCCCCGAGCCGTACGTGTAGGGGGGCTGCGGAAAGACATCCTCGGGGTGGTCCCAGCGCATGGCGTTCGCCACCGCCAGGTACGGGAGCAGCTCCTCGTACGCCACGCAGAAGCGGTCGGTCAGGTCGTCGGTGAGGATCACGCGCTGCGACGGCCGATCGTGCGTATGGCACGCGATGCACCTGCGGTTGAGGACTGGCTGGACGTCGCGGAGGAAGCTGACGATCTCCGTCCCCCAGGGAGGAGGCTCGGGCCGGTCGGGCGGCCTGCGGGCCGCGTCCGGGGGGCGGTTGGGCGGCGCCGACACGCGGGACTCGTGGCAGCCGGCGCAGGTTCTCACCTCGCCGGGCCTCAGGCACACGACGCTGCGCATGCGCTGGATCTCCAGCCCGGCCTCGTCCAGCGCCGAGAAGTAGACGTTGCGGTCCGCCGGGACGGTGAAGTGGGCCGAGCCATCGGCGAGCACGGGGACCGTCCCCACGATCCGCTTGATGGTGTAGATCGAGGTGCCCGAGGTGACGATCACCCCGCCGGTCGTCACGCCCTTGCGGGGCACGTCCTCGATGATGCGCAGGCTGCGGACCGCTCCGCGCTCGACGCCGGTCAGCCCGCTGTAGGCATCGAGGAGGAGGAGCGTCGCCTGCGGGTCGGAGCCGCCGGAATGCGATGCGGAGGCAGAATGCGAAGCGGAGCCGGAGTGCGATGCGGAGGCAGAATGCGATGCGGAGGCGATGTCCGGCCGGACGTGCGGCCTGCGGCGCGGCTCCAGCACCACCGGCTCGAAGCAGGAGATCGCCGGATCGCGGTGGATCAGCGCCAGGTTTCCGCGGCGGTCGCCGATGTGGATCGCCCAGGTCGAAGCGAGCCACGGCACGACGGTCGGCGTGAAGGAGCAGAGATAGTCCGTTTCGGAAAGGGGCACCGGGTCGCTGTACCAGCCCCGGCGGCTGTCCTCCGCCTTCTCCGCCGTCACCGGAACGTCCGGCGTCAGCAGGGTCAGCGGCTCGTCTCCGTCCACCCCGCGCCCGACGTCGATCAGCCCCACCGCTCCGTGGGTCTGGCCGTGGTGCGCGGTGAAGAGCGCCATGATCCGGTCGCTGCCCGGCACCGGCCGCGGGAACATGATGACGTTGGGGCGGATGGTCGAGTTCCCGTAGACGGCCGCCACCATGGTCCCGTCGGGGTTCATCGTGAACGGGTTGTGCAGCGACGTGACCGACCGCTCGTTGTACTCCCAGCGGCTGTAGAGGATGCGCCCGTCGGGCAGCATGGCGGGGTTGAAGTCGTTGAAGACGTTGTGGCTGATCTGGCGGATATCCGAGCCATCGCCCCTCATGGCGAAGAGCGTGGGCGCGTGACGGTCGCCCCCGCACATCACAAAGTGCTCCGATCGGTCCGATGTGAACGCGATGCGCCCGTCCGGCAGGTACAGCGGCTCGCAGTCGTTCTTGGGGCCGAAGGTGAGCTGGCGCAGGCCGCTGCCGTCGATCCCCACCTCGTAGATGTGGTAGCTCTGGCTGCCGTCCCACCGGTCCGAGCCGTTGCCGAAGGCGAAGAGGAGCCGCCGCCCGCTCCAGTGGAGGCAGAGATCGCGGTAGATCCCCTCGCCCAGGCTGTCCACGACCACCGAGACCTCCCCGCCGGGCCGCACCGGCGACAGGCGGTGGATCGATCCGCCGGGGGGATTGCGCAGGTGATGCGCATCCATGAAGGGCTGCTCCGAGTCGTAGGGCCTGCGCTTCACGAAGAGGATCGCGTCGCAGGAGATCCGCGCGAGCATCAGCTCGTCGCGGAGGCGGGATGCCTCCTCGAACAGATCGCGCCACGCATCGCCCCGCGATCCTTCCGGCGAGGCGAGCTCGCGCTCGGCCGCGGCCCGCAGCTCGCGCAACCGGCGGAGCCCATCCTCGGAGGGAGTGTCCTCGAGGATGGCGCCGACGGCGTCGAGGACCGCGCCCACGTCCTCGACATGGGTCAGGAGGGGAAGCCAGAAGCGCTGGTCGCCGGCCCGGATCGCGATACGCACGAGCCCGCCGCCCGGCCGCTCGAGCCGCAGGGAGAAGCGCAGATCGAGCGATCCTCCGGCATCGAGCACGCCCGCTCTGGGCTCCTCCCGCCGGACGCCCTCGGCGGTCCGGTGCTCGAGCTCGACCTCGAAGGGAACTCGCCGCTCCTCGCCGGCTTCGAGGCGCAGGGAGATCTCGCTCTCGCCGAGACCGATCGACGCCGGAGCCTCGATCTTCACCGCGAAGGGAGCGGCCGCCGGCCGGAACCGGCCCAGCGAATCGATGCGCCGGTCGTAGGCGTGGTACCAGTGGTCGCGGCCGCCCCCGCCGGGGTGGTGGTAGCCGGTCACGACCTCGCCGCCGGCGGCCAGCTCGCGCCGCCCGGACGGTCCGCCGCGCAGCACTTCCACGCGATCGTCGGCAGCGCTCCACCGCAGCCGGACGTCGACCTCGGCCGATCCCGGCGACAGGCGCGCGGGAAAGGGCTGGGGCCACTCGACGAGAGCGCCTCCCCGCGGGACCGGCAGCACCGGAGTCCGGTCGGCCTCGGCCAGCTCGCGCTCGAGCTGCTCCAGGATCTCCTCCCAGGCCCGGATGGCGACGAGCGACTCGCGGAAGTACCAGTCGCCGCGCACGACATCGCTCGCCGGCTCGCCCGCGGCCAGAAGCGCTCCTGCGGCGCAAGCCGCGATGAGGAGGCTCCGCAGGGGAAGCCGCCGGATCCGGGGAGACGGCCAGCGGCCGCGGCAGCAGCGGGGGGAGGGAATCACGGCTCTCGCACCTCGGATCACGGCTCTCGCACCTCCGGCCCCGATGGTCATCGCCCCGGAGGCGGGAGTCAAGCCACCCTCCAGGCGCGCCCATCGGCACCGACAGCTTGCGCTCCGGGCCGCCCTCGGGCGATGATGGCCTCCGGTCGAAGGCACCTTGTCACGGAGACCGAGCCGCCTGTCGAGAGAGGAGGAGAACCATGCGTCCCATCGCCACCATCGCGTCGCTCGCAGCCGTCATCGCCGCCGTCGCCGCCGGCGGCTGGCAAGCGTCGCCCCAGCCGTCTGACTCCCCGCCCCCGCCCGCCGAGGACGGCAAGCTGCGGGTCATCGTCTTCGGCGCCCACCCGGATGACAGCGAGATCAAGGCGGGCGGCGCGGCCGCTCTCTGGGCTGCGGCGGGCCACCACGTGAAGTTCGTCTCGACGACCAACGGCGATATCGGCCACTGGCGGATGGCCGGAGGTCCGCTCGCGCAGCGCCGCGCCGAGGAGGTGAGGAAAGCCGATGCCATCCTGGGCGTCACCACGGAGGTCCTCGACATCCACGACGGCGAGATCCTGCCGACGCTCGAGAACCGGCGGACCATCGTCCGCTTGATCCGCCAGTGGCGGGCGGACGTCGTGATCGGCCCGCGGCCCTGCGACTACCATCCGGACCACCGCTACACCGGCATCCTCATCCAGGACGCGGCGTACATGGTCACGGTCCCCTTCTTCTGCCCCGACGTCCCGCCGCTCGGGAAGAACCCCGTCTTCCTCTACGCGTCGGACAGGTTCCAGCGGCCGTATCCCTTCCAGGCCGATCTGGTCATCGCCATCGACACAGCCATCGAGAAGAAGCTCGACGCCATGGCCGTCATCGAGAGCCAGTTCCTCGAGGGCGGGTGCGGGGGCCACGAGGGGCTGATCCCGCCGGGCCCCGACGGCCGCGAGCAGCGCCGCGCTCAGGTGCGCGAGAGCTTCCGCCGCCGCTTCGCGTCCGAGGCGGGCCGCTTCCGGAGCCGGCTCGTCGAGACCCTCGGCGAGGGGAAGGGCCGCGACGTGAAGTACGCGGAGGCGTTCGAGGTCTGCGAGTACGGGAGCCAGCCGTCCGGCGAGCTCCGCCGCGCGCTCTTTCCAGGATCCTGACCGCGGACTTCGCGGGGGTGAGAGCCTGAAGAGTCCATCGCACGGCGATGCGTGAAGGCGAGGCCGATGTCCGAGACCGATGTCCGAGACCGACGCCGATGCGGCTGCCGATGTCGGACGCCCGACGCGGCTCCCGATGTCCGAGGCCCGATGCGGATGCCGATGGCCGATGCGGCTGCCGATGCCGATGCGGCTGCCGATGCCATGCAGTTCGCAGCTCTCGATCTCAGCCTCCACGTCGTTCCTTCCGTCCGCTCGTCTCTCCGCGAGCTGCGGGCCCGCGACCGCCCAGGAGGCTCGCGAGACGCCTCGTGTCGTCGAGGAACGTGTAGAGAAGCGGCACGACGAAGAGCGTGAAGAAGGTCGACGTGCCGAGCCCGCCGATGATGACCACCGCCAGCGGCTTGTAGTCGATGCCCTCGCCCTTCTGCTTGAGAAGGACCAGCGGGAAGAGGCCGAAGATCGTCGTCAGCGCCGTCATCCAGATCGGGCGGAACCGGACCTGGACCGCCCTGAGGACCGCATCCAGCCGCCGGAGCCCTCGATCGCGGAGGCGGTTGATGTAGTCGACGAGGACGATGGCGTTGTTGACGACGATGCCGACGAGCATCAGCAGCCCGATCAGCCCCACGGCGTCGAGGGAGACCCCCGTCACCAGCAGGAGCCAGATGGACCCGAAGAAGGCGAACGGGATCGACAGGAGCACGGAGAGGGGCATCAGCCGCGATTCGAAGAGGATGCCCATCACGAAGAAGACGAGTCCCAGCGCCATGGCCAGCGCGATCGAGGTGTTTTGCAGATCGGCCTCGAATCCCCCCTGGGGCGGACGCAGGCTCACCTCGCACCCCTCCGGCAGGCGCAGCACCTTCAGGTAGTCCTCGAGCCGCTGGCGGAGCTCGACATCGACCTCTCCCTCGACCGCGACCGAGAGACCGGCCGTCAGCTTGCCGTCGCGGCGATGGATGTCGCCGGAGCTCCGCGCCGGGTGATACCGCGCCACCGTCTCGAGCCTGACGGGATCGCCGGCCGCGCGCGGGACGAGGATCGAGCTCAGCTCCTCGGCGCTCTCCTTCTGCGCATCGGAGTGCAGGATCCAGAAGGGATACTCCCGGTTCCCCAGCCAGAAATCGGGCAGCGGCGCGCCGCGCAGCGCCCACGCCACCATCCGGGAGACCATCGCCGTGTCCACTCCGAGCTGCTGCGCCGCGCGGCGGTCGACCTTGATGCGGATCTCCTCCGGCGTCTCGTCGCTCCAGCGCGCGATCTCCCCCAGACCCGGAAAGAGCGGGTTGTTCTCGAGGGCCGCGTAGATCACCTCCTCCGCCTCCTCCAGCCGGTCGTAATCCATGCTGGTAAGGAAGATGCGGATGCGCTGGCGGCCCTCGTCGCGGGAGAAGCTCTCGTAGCCGAGGTGGTACTTGACTCCGGGCAGGCGCGGCAAGGCCGGACGGATCGCGCTGAAGAACTGCTGCTCGTCCACCCTCTTGCCCGGCGCGAAGAAGACGCGGAGATCGCCCCCTCCTGCGGAGAACCAGCTCGTGATCGACTCGACGGAGAACTCCCGGCCCGCCTCCCTCACCGCCTTCTCGACTCTCGCGAACGTATCGTTGGCTTCGGAGAGCGTGAAGTTGCCCCCCAGCTCGAGCCGGATCTCGATGCCGCCCGGCCCTCCCAGATCAGCATCCCTCTTCGGCAGGAAGCGAGCCGCGACGCCGGCGGATCCCAGGAAGAGGAATGCGAAGACCGCGGCCGTGAAGCGGTGCCGGAGACACCAGGAGAGGATGCGGGCGCTGCCTCGATTGAGCGGCGAGAACCGCTCGTCGGAGGCGCCCTTTCGCTGGCCGTTGCGCAGGTGGAGAGGATCCTGGAGGTAGATCGCGCCCTGCGGGATGAACACCAGGGCGACGAGCAGGGACGCGAGCACGCTGACGCAGAGCGGCATCCCCATGGTCCGCGTCATCACCTTGAACCGCTCATCGCTCATGAAGAAGATCGGCAGGAAGACCACCAGGGTCGTCAGCGTGGCCAGCGAGACGGCCAGGCCGACCTCCCTCACGCCCTCGATAGCGGCCAGCCGCGGCGAGAGGCCCCGCTCCCGGTAACGCAGGATGTTCTCGACGACGACGATGGAGTTGTCGACGAGCATGCCGATGCCGAGCGACAGGCCCATCAGCGTGAGGAGGTTGAAGGATCCTCCCGAGAAGAAGATCCAGACCACCGTGATGAGGAGCGAGAAGGGAATCGCCAGCGTCACGAGAAGCGTGAGCGCCATCCGCCGCAGGAAGAGGTAGAGAACGACGATCGCGCAGATGCCGCCGAAGAGGCCGTTCTCCGCCAGCGACCGGACGGAGATCGTGATCATCTCGCCCTGGTTGAGCCACGCGTGCGACTCGATCCGGCCCGCCCCCGGGATCGACCGGCCCAGAGTCTTCTTGAGGTCCTCGAGCACGCTCTCCAGGCGCTGGCAGACCTTCACCGCGTTGGCCGTGGCCTCCTGGTGGATCACGATCACTCGCGAGAGATGACCGTTCACCCTCGAGAGGCGATCCCGGGTCGGTGTCGCGAAGCGCACCTCCGCGAAGTCCCGGATGGTGAATCGCGGGTCGACGCGATAGTCCAGCACCTCCTGGAAATCGCGGAAGCGGCTGTCCACGCGGATCATCAGCTCGCGATCGCCGTCCCGTACGAAACCTGCGTTGACGATCTGGTTGTCACCCGCCAGCCGCTGGACGAGCTGGTAGACGTTGATCCCGTGCGCGTCGACCTTGTTCTTGTCGAGCGAGATCTCGACGCGCTTTTCCAGGTTGCCCCAGATGTTGACGCTGGCCACGCCGGAGACCGCCTCGAGTCGCTTGCGGATCACCTCCTCGAAGACGTAGTCGAGGTCGACTTTCTCCTCGTGGCCCTTGTCGATCTCGATGCCGACCGACGCGATGTAGACCGGAAGGTCGCTCTCCCGGCGCCTCCAGATGAAGTAGCGGTCGACACCCTCCGGCCACGAGGATCTGGCCCGGTCGAGCCGGTCCCTCGTCTCGGCCACGAGAACCGACATGTCGTACTCGGGGTTGAACTCGAGCTGGATGTGGCAGCGGTTGGCCCCCGAGGAGGACGTCACGCTCTTGAGCCCCGGAAGCGTCCGGAGGAGGTCCTCCGTAGGCTTGGCGATCTGCTCCATCACCTCCCGGGGCGTGCCCTCGCGCACGGGGATATGGACTCCGCACACTCCGCTCTCGAGCCCGGGGGGGAGCAGCTCGGTGCGGATGCGGGGAAAGGCCATCAAGCCCGTCGCGAGGAAGGCGACGAAGAGCATCAGCACGGTGATGGGCCGGAAGATCGTTACCCGGATCCAGACCGAGAAGTCATCCGGCTGGAGCAGCTCCGCCGGCGGCGCGGCGGCGGGCCCCGTCATGCCGGCCCTCCCCCCCCGGCGGCCCTGGGGCGCAGCCTCTGGAGCGCCGAGTCGGCCACGGAGGCCAGCACCGGGATCACCACGAGCGTCAGGATCGTCGAGGTGACGAGCCCGGCGATCACGGTGATGGCGAGCGGCGCGCGGATCTCCTCGCCCTGCCCCGAGCCGAAGAGCGGCTCGAGCCAGGCCATGCCCCGGACGGCGCCGGTCAGCGGGAAGAGCCCGAGCACGGTGGTGACGGTCGTCATCAGGATCGGCCGCAGGCGGATCTCGCCGGCCTGGACCAGCGCGGCACGGAGCGGCAGCCCCCCTCGGCGCAGGCGGTTGGCCGTGTCCACGAGGACGATGGCGTTGTTGACGACGATCCCCGCCAGGACGATCATCCCGATGAAGACGACGATGCTGAGGGGCTTTCCGAGGAAGTAGAGCACGGGGACCACGCCGACGAGCGCGAGCGGGATGCTGAAGATGATGATGAAGGGCTGCAGCAGCGACTCGAACTGCATCGCCATGACGACATAGACGAGGAAGATCGCGAGCAGAAGCGCGTTCTTGAGGCTCTCGAGCGCGCTGTCCATCTCCTCCTTCTGCCCGCCGAAGCCGACCGTGAACTCGGGCGGCATGGTGTCCCGGATCCCGTCGATCACCCGCTCGACCTTGGCGATGGCGGTGCCCAGGCTCATCCCCGAGAGGTTGGCGTTGATCACGCCCGCCCGCTGGTGCGAGATGCGCCGGATCTCCGCCGGGCCCTCCCCCACCGGCAGCTGGCGCCCGGACGACTCTCCGCCGGCGCCCGGTTGGCGCACGACGTCCCGCAGCCGCAGGTCCCTCTCCGCCGGAGCCGAGAGCCGGATGTCCCTGAGCTCGCCGAGCGAGTCGCGGTCGGCCTCCTGGAGCCGCGTCCGGATCGGGACCTTCCTGTCCCCCATCGCGAAGTAGGAGGCGACATCCCCCTGAAACTTCCGGCGGATCACGTCCCCCACGGAGGAGGGGCTGCCCAGGCTGTAGCGGCTCAGGAGCTCGCGGTCGAGCCGCACCTGGACCTCGGGATTGCCCCGCGCGAGGTTGGTCCGCACATCCTTCACCTCGGGGATCCCCTCCATGCCGGCGCGGATCTGCTCGACGATCCTCCCCAGCGTCTCGAGATCGTACCCGGAGACCTCGACCTCGACGGGCGTCTTGAACGTGAAGAGGACCGGGTGCACGATGTCGACCGACTCGAACTCGGCGTCGCGCAGCAGATCGCGGATGCGCGACGTCACGCGGCGTTCCGTGCGGAGAGGCTCGCTGGTCGGCTTGAGCCGAACGAGCAGCTCCGCGCTGTGCTCGCCCTCATCCCCGCTCGTCAGCTCGTCCTTCTCGACGCCGATCGTCGTCGTCAGGGATGCGATGTCGGCGAACTCCTCGCCCGCCAGAATCCTCTGCTCCCAGGGCCGGATCACGCGGTCGGTCTCCTCGATCCGCGTCGCGCGCGGGAGGCGGATCTCGACCGTGAACTCGCCCTGATGGACCTCGGGGATCAGCTCGCTGTCGAGGCGCAGCAGCAGGTAGCCAGCGGCGGAACCGGCCGCCACGGCCAG
>JAFGKN010000043.1 GCA_016928605.1 Planctomycetota bacterium
CGGCCTCCACTCGAGATCGCGCCCGGGAAGCCAGGGCGAGCGCTCTCCCTCGCGCGGCCAGATGTCGCTCGCGATGCGCTGGGCGGAGAGCAAGACCTCCGCGCTCTTCTCGCTGTCGCCTTCGCCGAACGCGATCGAGGGGATCGGGAGGGGACCGGCGAGGAGCCAGGGCTCGATGGAGATCGAGATCGCTTCGCCTTCCTCCGCGGCGGTCGATGCGTCGCCAGCGGTCCCGGCGGAGTCGGGCGTCGCCGCGGAGCCAGCGGGAGCGGAGGCAGCGGCGGCCGTCGCCGAGATCGCGTCCGGCGGCGGGCTCTGCGCGTCTTTCGCGGGCTCCTTCCGGTGGCCGTCCGCGCGGCATGCCGCCAGAAGGAACAGGATCGTCAGAAGAGGGCTGACTGCTTTCATGGTACCTCGGAGATCGCGTTTGGATTGCGGGATGCTCGAGCTCTCCGGCGCCGGCCTCCAGCAGCTGCGCGCCGCGAGTGACAAGGTACCACAGAAGCGGCGCTGGCCTCTTCATCTCGGCGGTCAGGGAGTCCGTGTCCAGAGCCGTGTTCACCCTCTCGATGGCCTCAGCAGCACGGCGTCGACTCCCGCGTAGTACCCGCTCGACGACGGATTCCGGCCGGCGGCCTCGAAGCGCAGGATGTTCTCTCCGGCGCGGATCTCGACCTCGCCGAGGTCGATCCACTTCGTCTCGATCGCCGGCGAGTAGACGTCGACGGGATCTCCGAGCATCGCGCCGTTGAGCTTCAGGGCGATGATGCCGTAGTCCCGCGACGTGACGAGGCGCACCTTGAGCGTCTGTCTTCCCGGCCTCGCGCCCGGGGGGAGGGCCAGATCGATGAAGTCGCCCGGCTGGCGCATGCGGATGAAGAGGATGCGCCCCTGAGAGATCGGCGGGATCGATTCGATGCCCAGCTCCTGCTTCGACGTCGAGATATCCTCGCCGCGGCCCGCGATCCGGAGATCCTCGCCCTCGATCGCGTTCTCGATGCGGAACGGATGCGGCCAGTTGCCGATCCAGCGCGCGGGATCGCGGCTGTCGCCGCGGACGGAGTAGACATCGAAGGAGTCGGGGCGGAAGCGCCCGGGCAGCTCGTAGCGGTAGTACTGGCCCCAGGGATCGACGGCGAGCCGGCTGATGTACGGCCAGTTCCCGGTGCTCGACGAGGGCCTCGACGGCCTCTCGATGAGCTCGCCGAGCGCGCGCGGGTACTCGCCCGTGTCGAGCCGGAAGCGCTCGATGGCCGCGTTCAGCGCGCCGACGCCGCTCTCGGCACTCTTCTCCATCTCCGCGAACAGCTTCTCTTCGTCTGCGAGGTACCGTTCCATCTGGCCGTGCAGGTCGTCCCAGGGGAAGCGGCGCAGCGAGATGCCGTCGAGACGGCAGTCGAGGCCCGGTTTCTCCGGATCCTCGTCTCGCGCCAGCACGTTCGAGCCGACGCTCTCGAAGCGGGCTGTGTACTCGCCCGGCGGAAGCTCGTGGATGCCCACCTTGTTTTCGAGCCAGGTGCCGTAGAGGAAGTTCTCCGGGCGGTTCTCGGTCCACGCGAGGTACGGATCGTAGAAGTCCATGGCCGGATCGAGGAGGATCTCGCCGGTCGGTCCCCGGAGCGTCACCTTCCAGATGCCGCCCGTCCGGTAGAGGCACTGAAAGACCGAGATCGAGTACTTGCCCTTCTGCTCGATGGTGCAGGGGACATCGAACCAGCCGCCGGTGCGGTCGCAATCGACGAAGAGGGCTCGCTTGAGGTTGCAGACGCGGTTGCTCCGGCTGCGCGCCCTCACCCCTTCCGACGTCTTCAGCTCGGCGGCAAGGTCGGCCGTCTCGACGAAGACCTCCGCGTTGATCCGCTCGCTCGCGGGCGGAAAGCGGTCGAACGGCTCGGCGATCGTGTCCTGGTACCAGAAGGCGACAGAGGAGCAGAGATCGGGGCGGTACTTGAAGTCGTAGTGTTGCGACTCGCCGGTCTTCGGATCCGTCACCAGCGCGTAGCTGCGGCGCTCGATGTCCACCTTGAGCGATTTCTCGAAGATGACCGGCGCCCGCAGGTGCCAGCGATACGCGGTGAAGCGGCAGTCCTCTCCGTTGGGCTCCTTGATCGTGACGCCGGTGTTGTCGTTGGTGAAGAGGCGCAGGTTCCAGGCATCGTTGAAGAAGTCCTCGCAGCCGGTCCCCACGATGGACGGCTCCACCTCGCCGTCGACGTAGAATCGGTCATCGGACTCTCCGAACCAGCTCCCGTAGCTGCACTGGATGGAGAACACCGTGCCGACGTAGTGCCCTCGGCCCCGGCCCTCGAAGATGACGTAGGGCGAGAAGGGCTTGGCGGGGAACTCCTGCCGGTAGCGGGCGTGGAAGTAGAGCATGTCGTCGGGCATCCGGGGCAGCTCGATCCAGTCGAACTGCCAGTAGACGGTCAGGGGATGAGCTCCCTCGTTCATCATCTCGATGCGCGCCGTCTTGCGGAACGGCATCCGCCAGTAGCAGTTGAGGGCGCGGCCGTACGACGTCACCTGGATCGGCAGGGAGTTCACGTTGGCCCGCATCCCGTTGCCGGCGGCGAAGAAGTCGCCGATCGGCGTCTCCACCGAGGGGACTTCGGCGCCATCCCAGTAGATGCGCAGGACGAGCGTGCGCGGATAGCGGCGATCGCGGCCGGCGATGGTGAACCACATGTGGCGGATCTCGCCAGGACCATCGAGAGTCGTCAGCCGTCGGGTCTCTCCAGCTCCGATGTGGTAGGCATCGCGGTTCGACTCGGGATCGTAGAGGCCGCTCGAAGCGCGCCGGGTCCTTCCCTCGATGCGCTGCGTGACCTCCGCCAGGGGGTCATCGCCGCGGGCGCCGGCAGGAACGACGGCGAGAAGAACCGTGAGTGCGACAAGCGTTTTCTGCATGGTGGGCTCCTCTGCGGTTGGGGATCGGGAGACTCGTCTTTCTCCAAGAGGGCGGCCAGCGGCTTGCAGCGCGGCCAACTACGGCTTCCAGAGGCGCGGCCGAGAGCCTCTCGAGACTCTCTCGACGACCGGCGCGTCCGTCAGCTTGTGCGGCACGCTCGAGACGTATCCCGGGATTCCGCGGGCGATGTCGCCCACCTCGATGAAGAACGCATCGGGGATCTTCCCGTGGAGCACCGCCTCGTAGTGATCTCCGACCCGGTACATCAGCAGGTGGTACCACATCAGATCCCGCCAGGCCGGATCGTCCGTGTAAACGTACCAGGCCATCACCTGCTGGACCTTGGCATCGCTTTCGACCTTCGCCCGGAAGATTGTAAGGTTCTCCTGGCGCTCGTGGGAGACTTCTGAGATCCTCGAGACCGGACGGTGGTCGTGGATGTGCGAGACCCACATCAGGAAGTCCATGTACTGAATCTCGCTGAAGTTGGAGTGGCAGTAGTTGGGGATCAGCTCGATGGTCATCGGCCTCTCGAGCCGCTCCTGCAGGATGTTCACGTTGAACATCCGGTAGCCGTCCTCGTTGGTCGCTCCCAGGTAGAAGACGGGCACCGTGACCCTCTCCTGGAAGAAGGCGTGGTGGAAGGTGAGGTGCGACTGGATGCGGTCGGTGGAGTAGACTCCCTCGTTGCCCATGATGATGGCCGAGGCGACGCGCGGGTCGATCGCCGCGGCCACGGTGGCGCTGCGCCCTCGCTTCGAGTGCCCGCCGATCACGGCTTTCAGGTCGTCGAGACCGAGGAACTCCTGGAAGACGTCCATCGCCTGGATGTAGACCACGGCGAGCTGGCAGTTCATGTTGTAGTAGTCCTTGCCGGTCTTGCGGCGCAGCTGATTGAGGATCCCGATGTCGGGCTCGATGTCGGTCCCGTCCGGGTAGCGGCCCGGATTGGAGAGCACCATCGTGGGGTAGTCCGTGCGGGCGGCGATGGGCTCGCCGTACTTGTCGACGTGGACGGGAAAGTAGTTGGAGCCCGGACAGCCGACGATGCACACCTTGCCCCTGCGGTCCGGCGACTGGTTCACCGTTGCCTCGGCGGGAAGGAGGATCACGCAGGGATGTCCCCACTTCTTCCCAGCGAGCTCCTGGCTGTAGAAGTGGGCCGTCACCTTGCGCAGCTTCTTCGCGGGAACCGAGTCGCTCGTAACGAGCTCGTCGCTCAGGATCTTGAAGTCGGGCGCGATGACGTGCTTCGTCACCTCGGGCCATACGTCCCACGGCTTCGGCACTTCGCGGGAAGCCTCCTCGAAGTCGAAGGGCTTGCCGCTCGAATCCTCGAGGCCGAGAGTGGCGCTCGGATCCAGCCAGAAGACGACGACGATGAGGCACAGTGCGATCAGCGGTTCGCGGCCAGCGCGAGGCATCGGCAGCATCCTCCTTTTCCGTGGTTGATTGACGACGCAATGCAGAGCTGAAGCATCTGTCCGTCACCCCACAGACTTCGATCCTGACATGCCGCGGCGAGAAATGGAAGAGTTGTCCGTTCAGCACAGCGCATCGAAGCCGCGCGAAGCCCTTGCTCCGGAGGGCCTCCTGGATTGAAATGGCGCGAGACGATATCCGGATGATGGATCGGCCAGATGGCCTGAATCGAGACCCGAGATGCCGGGCGCAAGTCCGTCGCGCCACGAGCGACGAGCCGATCCGCTCACGAGGAGAACATACGATGAACCGGAACCATTCCCGCCGAGAGTTCCTTTGCGTCGGAGCCGCCGCGGCGGCCGCCTGGCCGATGGGTGCGAGATCGCTCGCGCCGATGGAGGAGACTCCGCAGAAGGAAGAGGCCCGGGCGGTGCGCATCGGCGTCGTCGGCGTGGGCGGGCGAGGGCACGGTCTCCTCCGGACGCTTCTCTCGCTGGCGGGCGTCGAGGTCCCCGCCGTCTGCGATGTCCGCGAGGACCGCGCTCGCCGGGCCGCGGCGACCGTGAAGGAGTCCGGCCGCTCCGAGCCGGAGGGCTACTCACGGGGCCCGGAGGACTACCGGCGGCTGATGGCCCGCGACGATCTCGACGCTGTGCTGATCGCCACGCCCTGGGACTGGCACGCGCGGATGGCGGTCGATGGGATGAAGGCCGGCAAGTACGTCGGAGTCGAGGTGCCCGCCGCGATCACGCTCGATGAGTGCTGGCGGCTCGTCGACACATGCGAGGAGACCGGCATCCCCTGCATGATGCTCGAGAACTGGAGCTTTCGCCGGGACAACCTCGCCGTCCTCAACATGATCCGCCGGGGGCTCCTCGGCGAGATCGTCCACTGTCACTGCGCGCACTCGCACGACTGCATCGCCGAGTGGTACTTCGACTCCGACGGGAACCCCCGCTGGGGCGGAGAGTTCCTCGTGAGGCGGAACGCGGACCAGTATCCGACGCACAGCCTCGGTCCGGTCCTCAGCTGGATGGACATCAACTGCGGCGACGCCTTCGCCTACCTGACATCGACCGCCACGCGGTCTCTCGGCATCAACGATCATTTTCGCCGCAAGCGCGGGCCGGACCATCCCAGCGCGCAGCGGACATACGCGCAGGGAGACATCGTCACCACCGTCGTGAAGACTCACCGAGGGAACACCATCGTCATCAACAACGACATGCAGCTCCCGCGACCGTACGACAACCGCTGGATGATCCAGGGAACCCTCGGCCTCTACGACGAGGCCCGGGCCTCGGTCTACATCGACGATGTCAGCCCCAAGAGGCACGAGTGGGAGCCGTTCGCGCCGTACCAGGAGAAGCACGACCACCGGTGGTGGAGGGAGATGTCGGAGGAGCAGCGGGCCAAGGGGCACGGCGGCACGGACTACCTCGAGCTCCATCTCTTCGTCCAGGCCGTCCGCGAGCGCTCACCGTTGCCCATCGACATCTACGATTCCGTGGTGATGAGCGTCATCACGCCTCTCTCGGAGATGTCGATCCAGCGGGGCAGCGCGCCGGTGGAGTGCCCCGACTTCACGCGGGGCAGGTGGAAGACGCGCAAGCCGGGCTTCGCCCTGGAGGGTTGATGCGCGGCGCGTGATAGCCGTCCTGCTTCGGGAATCCGGGAAGCGAGGAAGATCTCGGCCTGACGCAGACCGCCCGCGGGCTCCAGGGAGAGTGCGGCCTCGCGCCGCGCAGCCGCGGCGAGTATACTGCCTGGATCACCCGTGGAGTTGAATCTGACGCCGACCGCATCGAGGAGACGAACGATGGAGCGCCGCAAGTTTCTCAAGGCCGGCATGGCCGGCCTCGCGTTGTCGACCCTGGGCAGACGCCGGCATGCCGAGGCGGTGGAGGATCAGAAGCCGAAGCGCGTCGGCCTCATCGGCTCCGGCTGGTACGGGAAGTGCGACCTCCTGCGGCTGATCCAGGTGGCGCCGGTCGAGGTCGTCTCGCTCTGCGACGTCGACCGCAGGATGCTGGCCGAGGCCGCCGATATCGTCGCCGGCCGGCAGAGGTCGGGCAGAAAGCCGCGAACGTACGGCGACTACCGCGAGATGCTGAAGGAGAAGGATCTCGACATCGTGCTCATCGCGACGCCGGACCACTGGCACGCGCTCGCGATGATCGAGGCCGCGAAGGCGGGCGCCGACATCTACGTCCAGAAGCCGATCAGCGTGGATGTCATCGAGGGCCAGGCGATGCTCGCCGCGGCGCGCAAGTACGGGCGCGTCGTTCAGGTGGGCGTCCAGCGGCGCAGCACGCCGCACCTCATCGAGGCCCGCGACCGGTTCATCAAGACGGGCAAGCTCGGCAAGATCGCTCACATCGACGTGTGCTGCTACTGGCACATGCGCGCGCGGGGGAATCCTCCCGACAAGGCGCCTCCCGACCACCTCGACTACGAGATGTGGACCGGGCCTGCTCCCATGCGTCCTTACTGCGATATGCGGCACCCGCGGAGCTGGCGCGCCTTCATGGAGTACAGCAACGGCATCGTGGGCGACATGTGCATCCACATGTTCGACATGGTGCGCTGGATGATGGATCTGGGATGGCCGAAGAGCGTCGCCTCGTCCGGCGGGATCTATGTCGACAAGGCGAGCCGCGCCAACATCTCCGACACCCAGGTCGCGACGTTCGAGTACGACGACCTCAACATCGTCTGGAACCACCGGACGTGGGGACAGGAGCCCGATCCGAAATACCCCTGGTCGGCGACGTTCTACGGGGACAGGGGCACGCTCAAGGCGAGCGTCTTCAGCTACGACTTCGTCCCGCGAGGAGGCGGCGAGGCCGTCCAC
>JAFGKN010000372.1 GCA_016928605.1 Planctomycetota bacterium
AGCGCGGGCGAGGATCGTCACCGCGTCGTCGTCGAAGCCGTCGAAGCTCTTGCCGAGGCGCCGGGCGGCCAGGGCCGCGAAGTGGCTCGCGAGGACCGGTATGTCCTCGGGGCGCCGGCGCAGAGGGGGAACCTCGATGGAGATGACGTTGAGGCGGTAGTAGAGGTCCTCGCGGAACGCGCTTCTCTTGACCGCCGCGGCGATGTCGGTGTTGGTCGCGGCGATGATCCGCACGTCGACGCGGCGCACGTGGTTCTCCCCGACCCTGCGGATCTCTCCCTCCTGGAGGACGCGGAGGAGCTTGGCCTGCAGGTCGAGGCTCGTGTTGCTGATCTCGTCGAGGAAGAGCGTGCCGCCCTCTGCCTCCTCGATGAGCCCCACGCGATCGAAGAGCGCGCCGGAGAAGGCGCCCTTCTTGTGGCCGAAGAGCTCGCTCTCGAGCAGGCTTTCGGGCAGCGCGCCGCAGTCGACGGTGACGAACGGCCTCTGCCCGCGATGGCTCGCGGCGTGGATGGCGTGCGCGATGAGAGACTTCCCCGTGCCGGTCTCTCCGGTCATGAGGATGCAGACGTCAGTCCGCGCGACCTTCCCGAGCTGCCGGACCAGCTCGGTCATGGCGGGGCTGCTCGCGACGAGATTGTCGAGGCGCAGGCGCCTTTCCACCTCGCGCCGCAGGTCGCGGTTCTCCGCGCGAAGGGTCTCCATGAGCCGCGCGTTCTCGACGGCGATGGCCGCGAGCTGGGCGAAGGAGACGAGGTAGTCGAGGTCGTCGGGAGCGAAGCTCGAAGAGCCGCGCCCGTCGACATAGACCGCGCCGACGACGGCGTCGCGATCGCGGAGCTTCATCGGGACGCACATCAGGGTCCGGATGTTGAACGAGATGATGCTGTGCCGCTCGCGGAAGCGGTCGTCGGACGTGGCGTCGGTGGCGAGGATCGGCTTCCCGCCGCTGGCGACGTCGGCGATCACGCTGCGGCAGATCTGGCTCGCGTCGTCGACCGATTCCTGGCTCATGGCGCGGGCCGCGCGGATCATCATCTCTCCCTTCTCGTCGGAGAGGAGGATGAGGCCCCGCTCGGCGTGCGTCGACTCGACGGCGAGCTCGAGGAGGCGGTCGAGCAGCGGATCGAGCTCCACGATGGAGTGGATGCTGCTCGCGATGTCGTAGAACGATCTCTCTCGCAGCTCGATCTCGCGGTGGATCTGCCGGTTGAGCTCCTCGTGGAGGCGGCTCAGCTCGCGGTTGAGGGGGATGTTCTCGAGGTACGACTGCCTCAGATCGGGATCCTGGAGGGCGTCGGCCTTCTCCCGCAGCAGCGTGTAGGCCCGGCGCAGCGCATCCTCGGGGCTGTCAGCGGCCGAGCCCTGCCGGCGCTGGGCGCTCAGGACCTGGTGCCTGACGAACCACGCCTCGTGGGCGCGCTCGAGCCAACCCGGCACGCGATCGAGCTCGTCGATGGCCTCGCGCGATGCGCTCTCCGCTTCCTCGATGCGACCCGCCTCCAGCAGCGCCGATGCGCGCAGCGAGAGCCCCTGCACGAGCCACGTCCGCATCCGCGCGCCCCGCGCCGCCTCGACCAGAGCAACGGCCTCCTCGAGCGCAGCATCGGGCTCGGCGCGCGCCAGATGGAGCCGCGCGAGCACGGCCGCGGCGGAGAGCTTCCGGGAGCTGCCCCCCGCCTTCTCCGCGAGCGACCCGGCGCGCTCGAGTCTGCTCGCCGCGGCATCGAGCCGCTGGCGCTGGATGTCGATCCACGCCAGGCGCGCCTCGTTGATGGCCAGAGACGTGAAGTTTTCCGCCGCCGCCGCGATCTCGACCGCCTCCTCGATCAGCGGGATCGCGCGCTCGAAGAGCCCCAGCTGCATCCAGACCGCGCCGAGGTTTCCCAGGTCGGCGCCCTCGCCGTGGCGGTCGCCGAGCTCGCGCCGGATCTCGAGAGCGTGGTGGATGGCGCCGAGCGCCTTCTCCATCCGGCCCATCTCCGAGTAGACCAGCCCCAGGCTGGCGCTGCCGACGGCCTCTCCCCTGCGGTGGCCGATGCGGCGGAACGTCTCGAGGGATGACTTGAACCTTTCCTCGGCCGCCTCGAGAAGACCCCTGTCGAGCTGGATGAGGCCCAGGTTGGACTCGATCGAGCCCGCGCGGTGCTCGTCGCCGAGCGCCCTGCGGATGTGGAGCGCCGAGCTCATGTCGGCGAGCGCGTCATCGTAGTCTCCGCGGAGGTAGCGCCCCAGGCCGCGGAGCTGGAGGCATTCGGCCTCCTGCGGGCGGCTGCCCGCACTCCGGGCGATCTCGAGAGACTGCTCCAGCGACGCGAACCCCTCGTCGAACTCAGAGAGGAAGAGCTGCATCATCCCCATGCGGCTCAGCAGCCGCGCGCCGGCGCGAGGATCCGCCGCGGGGATCGATCGCGCCTCGCGGAGCTTCTCGAGCGCGGCGCGCTTCTGGCCGTGCGAGTCGAGGAAGAGCGCGCGGCGCAGGAGCGCCTCCCGCCGCCGGTCGTCCGCGCCGCTGTCCGCCGCGAGCCGGTCGAGTTCCTCGAGATCCTCCTCCTGGCGCGCCCTCTCTCCGAGGTGTCCCCACGTCTCCTCGCGCGAGAGCAGCGCCTCGAACCGCGCGCCGGAGTCGCTGCTGACCTCGAGGAATCGCGAGAGGTGCTCCGCCGCCTCGCGCAGAGCACCCGTCAGGCGCGCGTGAGCGGCCGCTTTGAGCAGGTAGGCCGCCGCTCTTTCCTCCTCTCCCGCGAGGTAGTAGTGCCTCGCGAGGCGGGCGACGACGTGGGCTCGATCGGCCTCATCCGCGCGGCGCGCGCGCAGCCACCCGGCGATCGCGCGGTGGATCTCCCGCCTGCGCGACGGGGGAATCGCCTCGTAGGCGACGAGCCGCAGCGGCGCGTGCGCGAGCCAGTAGCGCGAGCCCTGGCGGCGGAAGATGCCCTCGAGATCGCGCGAGGAGAG
>JAFGKN010000373.1 GCA_016928605.1 Planctomycetota bacterium
CGCGTCGAAGGCGATGGGGCGGTCGCTCGGAACGTTCACCGCGAGCACTTCCACGCCGTTGATCCAGACCACGAAGCCGTCGTCGAAGTCGACGTGCGCATCGAGCTGGTTGATCGCCGACGGGTCGGCGAGCTCGAAGCGATGGCGGAGGAAGATCGAAGTGAAGTTGTTGCTCATCGGGGGGTCGAGAAGGCTGATGTCGGTCCCGTACGGCGGATCGCCGTAGCCGAACGGCGCTGGCCCCTCGCCCCAACCGCTGTCGTCGAAGGAGATCGTGCTCCACGCCGTCGTGTCGGGCGAGGAGGCCTCCTCCGTGCCGAGGCGGTACTTCCACGTCGATCCCCAGGAGACCGCGTGGAATGAGTCGGAGACGCGCCAGATCTCGAAGATGACCATGTCGCCGCCGTTCGGATCCGTGCCGATCGTCCGCCCCTTGAGCTGGTGGAGCCGCAGGTAGCCCTGGGTCACCTGCAGCGTCGGGCTGCTCGGCTCTCCGCCGGTGGCGAGGCCGTTCTCGTCCATGTTGACGAATCCGGGCCCGGAAGCCGGCGGCGGGATGAAGCCGTCGAATCCGACGCGGGCGAAGACCCCTGCGCCGTGCACCGCCTGGTCGTGGTTGTTGACGAGCACCACGTGATTCGGGCCGATGTCCTCGGGCGGGCCGGCGCCGCCGTCCTCGACCAGGATGCGGCTGGTGTGGAGGTTCTGGGCCTCTCCGGCAGCGGCCGCGAAGCGGTAGAGGCCGTTGGGGAGGTCCACGCGGAAGATGATGCCCTCCGGCGGCAGGCAGGGATCATCGGAGGGGGCCGGATCGTTCGCGCAAGGGGCCGAGAATTCCTTCGCGCCGATGAAGGAGTCGTAGATCTCCTCGGGGCAGGAGTCCTCGAAGGCATCGCGGCTGTTCGCAGTGTCGTCGAAGGGGCCGAGCCGCGCGTAGCCCGTCGCGCCTGGATCGACGACGTCGTAGCCCCAGCCACGCGCGGCGCTGTACTCGAGATCGGCCGCCGTGCCCTGGTAGACGATGGTGTAGGAGGTGCCCGGGTCGTTGTAGGTCGGGCAGCTGAGCAGCCGCGAGCCGAACGCGAAGGCGCGCGTCAGCTCCGGCTGAGCCTCCGCAACGGGTGCATGCAGGGAAAGCCCCACGACGGTGGCCAGGGCGAGCCAGCCCATCGGTCGAAGCAGTCCACGGCCGCGGGCGAGCGCGCTTCTGCTGAGCGGATCCATCGATGCGAGCCTCTCCGGGTACGGGTTGTTTCAGGGATAGCGCGGGGTGAGGATACAGGCGCTCTATTTTACAGCCCTGATGTCGATGGCGGTACTTCGAGGATCCCGGAGTCTGCGGGGGGCCCGGTGAAGCGCCTCCTCTCGGGCGGAGATCGCGCAGCCGGCTGCGCGCCGGGGGCCCCCCGGACCTCGCTCCCCTCCTTGCTCCTGCTGGGGGATCCGGTATCCTCGGGCGGCGAGCATCGCCCTTCTCGCATTCTCGAATCCGCAAGCGACACGGGTGCCCGCGGGCGGGAGGCTTCGATCCCGATGAGCGTCGGCTGGATCCGCCACGACTTCTTCCTCCTCCACGAGACCGGGCGCGGGCATCCCGAGCAGCCGGGACGGCTGGACGACGTGGCGGCCGGCCTCGACGCGCCCGACCTGGCCGGCCGGCTCGAGCCGATCTCGTTCGGGCCCGCTGACCGGCGCGACGTGGAGCTGGTGCACGAGCCCGCCTACGTCGAGCTCGTACGGCTCGCCTGCGAGAAGGGGTTCTCGTTCGTGGGGAGCGAGGACACGCGGATCTGCGCCGAGAGCTACGACGTCGCGCTCCTCGCCGCCGGCGGGGTGATCGCTGCTTGCGACGCGGCCATGGAGGGGAGGCTCCGGCGGGCCTTCTGCGCGGTGCGCCCCCCCGGCCACCACGCGGAGCGGGACCGCGCGCTGGGCTTTTGCCTCTTCAACCACGTCGCCATCGCCGCGGAGCACCTGCGCCGGCGCCGCGGCCTGGAGAGGATCGCGATCGTCGATCTGGACGCCCACCACGGCAACGGGACGCAGAGCATCTTTTACGAACGCGACGACGTGCTCTACGCCAGCATCCACGAGCATCCGGAGACGCTCTTCCCCGGGACAGGATGGGCGGAGGAGACGGGGCGGGGACGCGGCGAGGGCTTCACCCTCAACGTCCCGCTGCGCTTCGGGGCCGGCGGGCCGCAGTATCGCGAGGTCTTCGATCGTCTCGTACTGCCGCGCCTCGAAGAGTTCCGGCCGGAGTTCATCCTCGTGAGCGCCGGATTCGACGCCTCGCGGGAGGAGTCGATCTCTCATCTCGCGCTCGAGCCGGAGGACTTCGGCTGGATGACGGCCGATCTCGTGACGCTCGCCGAGCGCCACGCCGCCGGCCGGCTCGTCAGCGTCCTGGAGGGGGGATACGAGCCCTCGTCGCTGCGGCGCAGCGCCGCCGCTCACGTGGCGGCTCTGTGAGGATGCAGCAGCTGCCGCGGTAGGTACCGCCCTCCCGGAGGATGCAGAAGCCGTCGCAGCGGGCACCGCCCTCCCGGCGCGATCGTCTCGGGCGCGACGAGGTCCGCGCAGGAGGCTCGACGGAGCCAGTCAGCAGCCGCTTCCCTCGGTCGACCGCAGCGGTGTCCGGTCTGGAGCTCCCCGCAGGAGCGGGGAAGCCCCAGACTA
>JAFGKN010000374.1 GCA_016928605.1 Planctomycetota bacterium
ATTCTCCCTCGCCTTCGTACCCACCCGGGGCGAGATATAGACCCGCCAAGTTTATCGCGCGCTTCCTGCAAAGGAAAGACGGTTTTGGCCGGCCCGCCCGGGAGGATTCACGCTCTTGGCCTCAGCGGGTGGCTTCCAGCAGCTCTTTGTATCGGGGCTAGAAGAGGAATGCCCCCGCGCGAGCGCGGGGTTCGGGCTCTGCTCCGTCGCAAGCGGCCGGCTGACGTTCGCGGGCGGACCTCAGCGCCGCAGGATCCTCTCGATCGCGCGCGCCACCTCCTCGCGGCGCGCTTCGATGGGCGCGGGATCCTTCGTGAAGTGCGTCAGGTCGATGCTGACCGCGTCGGGCACCTCGAGGAAACTCCGGAACTCCGCCTCCTCGTCGTCTCCGAGCTTCGCCGTCTTCTCCTCCACGAGCCGCTCGAGCATCGCGAGGTACTCGTAGTCCTCGATGCCGTCGCGGAGCATCTCGAGCCGGATGCTGTCGACCGGAGGATCGAGCACCGGCTCCGGCGGATTGCCGTCCGCGGCGGCCTCGGGCGGATAGACGAACCGGCCATCGCCGTTGCCCCAGGGCCGCTTCGCGCCCGCCGGCGTCGAGTAGCCGCTCGTCCAGCCCATCGGATCGGCGTAAGGGTTCTGGGGATTCTTCGGATCGGGGTACGCCGCGCTGCTCGTCCAGTAGTTCGTCTGCCAGACGAGGACTCCGCGGATCCGCCGCTTCCACGTCTGCCAGAGCCAGACGCGCATCTCGGTGCCCGGATGGTCGATGAAGAGCGTGGCGTACGGCTCCTTGGGGCCGGTGCAGACGTACCACCAGGACTCCTCGCCGGCCGCCCGGCGCACCCGCGCGACCTCGGGGTCGAAGGCGGGCGTCAGGACGCACCAGATGTTCGGCCCGCCGATGAGCTCCGGCTCCACCTGCTCGGTCAGCATGCGCCGCAGATCGGGCGCGGCCTCCTTCAGCTTGCGGAAGCCGTTCATCACGAACGCGTAGTCCTTCGGGTCCGGCTCGTCGAACCAGTAGACGAACGCCTCGTCGAGCCATCCCTTCTCGCTGAGATGCTTCTCCACGGACTGGCAGTAGGCCGTGAAGGCCATCTTGTACTCCGGCGCGTCTTCGCCGTAGCCTAGCAGACTGGGCTCGGTGCGGGAGTGGAAGGTGCCGCCTCCCAGGCCGGGGATGGAGAGCCGGAAGGAATTGAAGCGGTAGTGATCGATCGCGCGCGCCATCGCCTCGTCCCACGCCCGCCAGTCGAACTGCGGGGTCAGCTCCGGCGCGGTGGGCGCCCTGGATTTGTCGCGGTCCGGCCAGGTGACGCGGACCGGATCGAGGGCGGCCGGATCGTACGGGGAGATGTGATGCGCGCCGAGGGTCTCGAGGTAGCTCTCGTAGACCCGGCGCCGGTCGGCCGGCTCGCTCACGCCGTGGTAGCGGAAGGCGAGACCGTGGCTGAAGCCGAAGCAGGTGGTGCAGGTCATCCGCTCGGGCAGCGCGAAGTCGAACACGGTGAGTTGGAGAGGAGCGGTGGCGGTGAATCCGGCCGCCTCTATGCGGATGTCTCCGCGGTAGACGCCGGCGGGGACGCCGCGCGGCACGCGCACCCTCACCCAGAAGGGCTGGTTCTCGCCGGCCTCGATGTCGATGGCGCCCCGCAGGGGAGGCAGAGGGTCGGGCCAGGGCGCGGCGACGCCGACCCGATCGGTCGGCCGCTCGACATCCACATAGCCGACGCGCAGGATCTCCACGCGATCCGCGGGGATCCTCGCATCCGCCGGCCCGCTCAGATCTCCGGCGCGGAGGGAGACTCCCGCCAGCTTCCTCTCCGGACGGATGGCGAGCTGCGCGGCCTCGGTCTCGCCCTTGGCGGCCGAGATTCTCAGCGAGCTTTCAACGGGCCCGGCGGGCGCTGGGCGGCGGCGGCTGATCTTCCATCCCGAGGAGGCCCACCAGAGGGCCACGCTGTCATCGGGACTCGGGAGGCGTACACCGTAGCACGATTCGTAGAGCGCCGGCACCTCGATGGACGTCTCCGCGCGAAACCTCACGTCGCCCCCGAGTCGAAGCCAGACATCCACAGTGCCGGCCGCGGGGATCTCGTAGGGGATTCGAAGGGTCTCCTGCCCGGGCGGCAGCTTCCTCGAGAGTCCGCCGCCGGACATCACTCCGCGGTACTTCGGCGACGCCTGGTAGAAGAGAGAGATCCGCGGCTGGATCTCGACGGACTTCTCCGTCCGGTTCACGACGCGCGCGACGACGACATTCTCGCCTCCGGGGATCCCCTCGCCGATGCTCTCGATGCTGACGCCGACGCGCGGGTCGCTCTCGGTGATGGCGATGAACCGCGTGGCGCCGCGCAGATCGCCGGGCGCTCTCTCGAGCATCGCGCGGTAGGAGTAACCGTGGACCTGCAGCGACGCCGGCTGCTCGCTTCCGCCATCGCGGCGCCGAGAGCGGGCGCGGAGCCGCACCAGGACGTCGCGGGACGGAAAGAGATCCACCGGTGGATCGAAGGAGCGGGTCTCGACTCCGGAGATGCTGCCGACCTCCTTCCATGCATCGCCGCCCTGGGAGACCTCCACCGCGAGCTCACCGCTCGTGTGGTAGCCGACGTTGACCTCGATGCGAGCGGAAGTCTGCGGGACATCGCCGGCGCGATGGCGGTAGACGATCTCGCTGCCGCCGCCGAGGGTGTAGCGCGGCGCGTTGTACCCGCAGCGCAGCCGGACGAGCGGTCGCGCGTGGTTGAAGGATCCTGTCGCGAGGGGCGCGTTGAAGATGTACTCGCGTCCCCGCACCGCCTCTCCGTCGCCGAGCACCAGTCCGCCCGCGCTCCGGTAGACGGCCTGGACGGGAAGGACCTCGACCGCGTCGTACGCGACCGTTCCGCCCAGATGCCACTGTCCGAAGCGGAGCCACGACTCGCCGCGCTCCATCTCGCTCGGCGTGAAGAAGATCGACGTGAACTCGCACCAGTCGTCGGGAAGTCCCCGGAGGTCGCGGTTGCAGAAGACAGGGCCGGTGATCGCGCAGCCGTCGCCGCCGCCGGCGATGCGACGAGCCTGGAATCTCAGCCGGTAGAGCGAGAACGGCTCGAGGTCGATCGCGTCGCTGCGCCAGTAGCTCGAGTCGCCGGGCCGGCCGCTGCCGGTGACGGAGACGGCCCTGCGGCCATCCGCGCCGCCCTCGATCCATTCCCCCGCGCCTCCCTGGAGGCTCCAGCTTTCGGGCGCCTTCTCGCCCGCCTCGAAGGAGGAATTGGGGACGATCTGAGCGCTGGCGGCGCGGGGTGGCAGGATCACGAGGCCCTTCACGCCGAGGTCGTGACGGAAGAGGCCTCCCTCGGACCTGCCTCCCTCCAGGCTCCCGGTGATGAAGAGCTGGTCGTGGCGTGGGCCTCCGAAGGCGACGTTGCTCGTGGTGAGGTTGCCTCCGTGCAGCCGGGCGATAAGATTCCCCTGCGGATCGAGCACCTGCACCTGGCGCATCCCGTAGTGCGCGACGTAGAGGTTGCCCTTCGCATCGAGGCACATGCCGTCGGGCTGGTTGTCGATCTGGCCGGCGGCGGGGTCCTTGTCGGGGAGCTGCGCGAAGACCTTCCGGGGGCCGACCCGGCCGGGGCTGCGCACATCGTAGGCGAGGATCCGGTTGTGCTGGCTCTCGCCCACGTAGAGCGTCTTGCCATCGGGCGTCAGCACGATGCCGTTCGGAAACGCCAGACCCTCGTCGATGAGGGTCGTCTTTCCACCGGCGTCGACGTGATGGACGGTGCCGATGGGGCGCTCCTTGTTCGATCCGCCGGGATCGGTGAAGTAGAAGCCTCCGGCGGCCGTGTCGAGCGTCAGGTCGTTGGGACCGCGCAGCGGGGTGCCGCGGCACTCGCTCGATGCCTTGCCCAGCACCTCGCCGGTCGCCGACAGGCGCAGCACCGCTCGCTGCTTTCCGTCGCAGACGAGATGGGTGGAGTCGGCGAGGACCTTGTGGCCGTTCGGGGCTCCGGTGGTGGCCCAGACCTCGTGCTCGCCGCCGAGCGTGAAGCGGACGATGTTCTCTCCCTCGGAGAGATAGCCGAAGCCATCGTGGTCGAAGGCGACGCCTTCGCAGTAGTGGGGCACTGTGAACAGAAGCGCCGGAGGCTTCGAGGGGTAGCTCGAGCCATCCTCCGCCGCGCGGCCGTCCGGCAACCAGAGGGCCAGAAGGCCCAGAGCCGCGATCGAGACAACACGTCCGGCTTGCAGCATGGTATTTCTCCTCGTTGTCGAGTTTCGGGTCGTCAGCCTATCCGGTGCGACCGGAGGCCTGCCGCACCATCTCGAAGAACTGCTCCTCCGAGATGATCTTCGTACCGAGCTCGCGCGCCTTGCGGGCCTTGGTCGATGTCGAGCGGGGATCGGCCATCACCAGGTAATCGAGCCCTCCGGTCACGGCGCTCGCCGCCCTGCCGCCGCACTCGACGACGAGGTCCTGGAGCTGCTTGCGCGTGTAGCGCTTGCCCGTCTCCTCGTCGATGCGCTCGACGGCGCCCGTGAAGCAGAAGGACTTGCCTGCGATCGGCCCCCTCGCGCTTCCGGCGGAGGGACGCCGCGCTCGCTGCGGCTCGATGCCGGCCTCGATGAGGCGCTCGATGCGGTCGCGCCGCCGGCGCAGGCCACTGGAGATCGCCTCGGCAAGGATCTCGCCGAATCCCTTGATCTCCGCGATCTCCTCCGGCTCGAGGGCGAGCACCTTGTCGAGGGAGTCGATGCTTGCGTCGATGAGCATCTGGGCTCGCTGGCGGGAGAATGCCGGGATGTTGAGCGCGGCGAGGAAGCGGTCGAGGGGGGGATTTCGAGTCGCCTCGATGTTTTGCACGAGCTTCGAGGCCAGCGTCGTTCCCATTCGCTCCAGCGGGACCAGGGAGTCCACATCCAGCGAGTAGAGGTCGATCGGATCGCGGACGAGGCCCTTCTCGATCAGGATCCGGATCCACTTTTCGCCGAGGGAGTCGATCTCCATCTCGCGGATCCACTTGTAGATGTCTCCGTACGACTTGCCGGGGCAGTCCGGGTTGGGGCAGAGGAGGAACTTGCCTTCCGTCGCAACTCGCTCGCCGCAGGTGGGGCAGTTCGCCGGCGGCGCCGGCCTCTTCCCCCCCCGCGACTCGACGACGCGCACGACCTGCGGGATCACGTCTCCCCTCCGCTCGACATAGACGCGGTCTCCGATGCGGATGCCGAGGTCGCGGATGGCATCGGCGTTGTGGAGTGTGGCGTTCGAGACCGTCACGCCCGCGATGTGGACCGGCTCCAGGCGAGCGACCGGCGTGATGCGCGATCCGATGCCGAGCGACCAGTCGACCCGGCGCAGCGTGGTCACCTTTCCCTCCGAGGGGAACTTGTACGCCATCGCGAAGCGGGGGCGGTTCTGGACCACTCCGAGCTTCTCCTGCACGGCGATCGAATCAGCTCGCACGACCAGCCCGTCGATGTCGTAGTCCAGCGTCAATCTCCTTCCCGGCTGGCCCTCGCTGCCGAGATACTCGCGGTAGACCGCGCGGACCTGATCGAACGACTGGTCGAAGTAGCTCACGGCGAGCTGGAGACCCAGCCGGTCGCGCAGGAACTCCATCTTCTCGCGCTCGGTCTCGAAGCGACGCTCCTCGCTGACCACATCGTAGAAGCAGACCTCGATGTGGCGGTTCAGCGTGCGGTCTCCGTGTTTCTTGCGCACCATGCCGCTGACGGTGTTGCGGGGATTGGCGAATCCCCTGCCGGCGAACTCCTTCTCGAAGACGCTCCTGCGGAGGATGACCTCTCCGCGGACGCTGCCGGTGAAGCGAGCCTCGAGCTTGTTCTGGACGTTGCGGAAGGCCACGGCGTTGTGCGTGACGACCTCGCCCACGAATCCGTCGCCGCGCGTGATCGCATCGACCATGCGGCCGCTCTCGTACTCGATCTCGAGGCTGATGCCGTCGTACTTCTCCTGCACGAGGAAGAGGGGGCCTGCCTTCCGGGCCCACGCGTCGAGCCGATCTTCGGGGATCTTCTCGAGGGAGCCCATCGGGATCTTGTGCCGCTTGGTCGGGAGACCGACCGTCTCTGCGGCGACCACCGGCGCGCCGACTTCCGCGAGGACCGGGCTCTCGGGATCCGCCGCCTTCAGCTCATCGACCAGGGCATCGAATTCCGCGTCCGAGATCTCCGGCTGCCGGTTGTAGTACAGCTCCCGGTGGCGGCGGATCTCCTTCTCGAGATCCTTGACTCTCCGGCTCCTCTTGCGGTCCGCGCTCATGAGACTTGATCGTGAAGGCGGTTTGCGATCTGGACGAGATGATCCACCATCTCCTGCTTCTTTCCGCGGCTGCGGAGGACGTAGGCCGGATGGTACGTCACGAGGATCTCGCTGTCGGGAAGGATGGGGCTCGCGAAGAACCGGCCGGCGAGGTCCCGGATGGGGCTCGTCCTCTCCTCGACCAGGAGATGCCGCACGGCGGTGGAGCCCAGAAGAGCCACGAACCGCGGGCTCACGAGCTCGATCTGGCGGCGGAGGTACGGCATGCAGCGATCGACCTCCTTCCGCACGGGAGCCCGGTTGCCGGGCGGACGGCACTTCACGACATTGATGATCAGGACGTCGGTCTCAGGATCGAGGCCCGCATCCCGCATCATATCGTCGAGCAGCCTGCCCGATGCGCCCACGAAGGCCTCGCCGCGGCGATCCTCCTCGGCTCCGGGCCCCTCGCCGATGAGAACGACTCGAGCCCGTGGGTGGCCCCGGTCGACGACGATGCAGTTGCGGTCCGAGTGGAGCGGACAGCGCCGGCAGTCGAAGTGGCAGAGCGCTTCCCGAAAGTCCGGATAGCTCTCGGCGGAGAGGACCCGCCGCCACGACATCTCCTGGCCGGCGGCAAAGGGATGGTCGCCCGTCTTGCTCCGTATCATGAAAGGCCCCTTGAGGCTGCGGTCGGCCCTCGAGACCGCTTGCGCGCGGTTGACGAGAGAAGGAGAGAACGTTGCGCCGTCCGCCGGCGGCATCTCGTCGCCCCCGAGCGGACGGGAGCGGCGACGCCGGCAGCGTGAGCATCGGTTGCTGAGGGTCCGGCCTCATGGTGTCAACTGGAATCTTCACCCGCTGGACAGGCTGGACATTCTGGCATCGATGGGAGACCCATTGCAACAGGGTGCCCGCCGAGAGACAATGGCGCGCTCGAATCATGAGCAAGATCGTTCTGTTGACGCAAGGCTATTCGAACCCGAGCGATGCCAAGACGGCTGCCGGCGTGCTCCGATGGCGCGGATCCGAGGTGGTTGGGATCCTCGACTCGGAGTGCGCCGGCCGGACGGCACAGGAGATGCTGGGCGTCGGCGGGAGCATCCCCATCCTGGCCTCCCTGGACGGCGTCGATGCCGACACGCTGCTGATCGGCATCGCGCCGGCGGGCGGTGTTCTGCCCCCGGAGTGGAAGGACGTGCTGCGCGAGGCGATCCGCCGCGGGATGGACATCGTCAGCGGGCTCCACTACTTCATCGGCGACGACGATGAGTTCCGCGAGCTCGCAAGGCGCCGCTCGACCCGCATCCACGACGTCCGCAAGCCACCGCGGGGGCTCACAGTGTCGACCAACACCGCCCGCGACGCGGCCTGCTTCCGGGTCCACACGGTGGGCCACGACTGCGGTGTGGGCAAGCTGGTCGTCTCTGTCGAGGTCGACCGCGCCCTTCGCGGCCGCGGCCGCCGCTCGGCCCTCGTCGCCACCGGGCAGACGGGGATGATGATCTCGGGCGGCGGCATCTGCGTCGACGCCGTCGTCAGCGACTTCATCGCCGGCGCCATCGAGGCGGAGGTGCTGAAGCACAGCGGCGAGGAGTTCGTGCTGATCGAGGGCCAGGGAAGCCTGGTGCATCCCCTCTACTCCGGAGTGACCCTCGGCCTCCTCCACGGCTGCGCTCCCCAGGCCATGATCATGTGCATCGATCCGAAGCGCACCGAGGTCCGCCACTGCGACATGCCGATGCCTCCGCTCGATCAGATCATCGATCACTACCATCGCATGGCGGGCATCATCTGCCCGTCGCGCGTCGTCGCGATCGCCGTCAACACGTTCGCGATGTCTGGTGAAGAGGCGGACGCGGCCATCCGGAGCGTCCGGGAGATGACAGGGCTGCCGGCAACCGACGTGATCCGCTGCGGTCCGGATGAGATCGTCGATGCCATCCTCGCCGAGAAGGAGCGCCGAGAGAGACATGAAGCTGACGACGCGAGTTGAGGAGCTCCGGCTCCGCCACACGTTCACGATCTTCCGCGGCTCCACGGACATCGCCCGCAACGTCATCGCGGAGCTGGAGGCCGACGGGATCACCGGCATAGGGGAGGCATCGCCCTCGGGCTTCTATCACGAGAGCGCCGAGTCGGTGCGGGAGGTTCTCGCGTCCATCGATGCGTTCCTCGAGCAGTCCCATCCGCTCGCCTACCACCACTTCCTCGAGGATGCGGCGGAAAGGCTGGGGGAGAATCGGGCCGCTCTCTGCGCCCTCGACACGGCGGTTTTCGACTGGGTGAGCCGCAGGCTCGGGCATCAAGTCCACCAGCTGCTGGGTCTCGATCCATCGCGGATGCCGATCTCCTCCTTCACCATCGGCATCGACACGATCGACAGGATGACGGAGAAGCTCCGCGAGGCGCGCAACTATCCGATCATCAAGATCAAGGTGGGGACGCCTGACGACATCGCCGTCGTGAAGCGGCTGCGCGGCGAGACGCATGCCATCTTCCGCGTCGACGCCAACTGCGGCTGGACCGCTCGCGAGGCCATCGAGAAGTCCCCGGAGCTGAAGGCGCTCGGCGTGGAGTTCATCGAGCAGCCCCTGCCGCCGGACCAGCTCGACGCGATGGAGGAGGTCTTCCGCAAGTCCGCGATCCCCGTCATCGCGGATGAGAACTGCGTGACGCCCGAAGACGTCCCGCGCCTCGTGGGCCGCTTCCACGGCATCAACATCAAGCTGGTCAAGTGCGGCGGAATCCTCCCCGGCCTGCGGATGGCTCACATCGCGCGCGCCCTCGGCCTGAAGGTGATGTTCGGATGCATGATCGAGTCATCGGTCCTCATCACCGCGGCGGCGCAGATCGGAGCGCTGGCGGATTACCTCGACCTCGACGGCAACGTCCTCATCACCAACGACCCATACCGAGGGGTCGAGAACCGCGACGGGCGGCTGATCCTGCCCCCGCTGAATGTCGAGAGGCGCTGAGCACGAGCGGAGAACGAGAGATGGAGGAAGGTCCATGAGCGTGGAACGCGCGCTGAGGATCCTGGCTGGCGTCATGGTGATGGGGAGCGCGCTGCTGGCTGCGCTCCACTCCCCGTGGTGGCTCGTGCTCACCGGCTTCGTGGGGCTGAACCTGCTGCAGTCGGGATTCACCAACTGGTGTCCCGCGGTATGGATCTTCGAGAAGCTCGGCCTCGAGCGGTGCGAGACCGTCTCGAAGCCGTCCCCGGGTGAGTTGAACGATGGGAAAGCCTGAAATCCTCTGGCCTATCGGCTGGCTTCTGATCGCGACAGGTTGCGGCATGATGCACGAAGAGACGGCGAAGACCTTCGGCGAGGACGCTGCGTTCCTCCGCCGCCACTCGGATGCGGTGGTGCTGGAGGAAGGCGATGCGATGGTGGCGGTCGTGCCCCGGTGGCAGGGCCGCGTCATGACGAGCACGGCCGGCGGAGAGGACGGACCCAGCTACGGCTGGATCCACCGCGATCTGATCCGGTCGGGTGAGGTCCGCAGACACATCAACGCGTATGGAGGAGAAGATCGCTTCTGGCTCGGGCCCGAGGGCGGCCAGTTCTCCATCTTCTTCAAGAAGGGCGATCCCTTCGACCTCGAGCACTGGCAGACGCCTCCGCTCATCGACACGGAGCCGTTCGATGTGAAGGAGCGGACTCCGAACAGCATCGCACTACGGAAGAAGGCGGCCATCACCAACTACTCCGGCACGACGTTCGATCTGGAGATCGAGCGCGCGGTGGTGCTGCACGGCCGCGCGGCGGCCGCCTCTCTGCTGGGCGGCGATCTGCCCGAGCCGGTGAAGGCCGTCGCGTACGAGTCCCGCAACACCGTGAGGAACGTAGGGAACGCGGGCTGGACCCGCGAGGGCGGCCTGCTCTCGATCTGGATCCTCGCGATGCTGAACCACTCGCCGGCGACGACGGTGGTCCTGCCCTTCGTCGCGGGGCCGGAGGCCGAGCTGGGGCCGATCGTCAACGACGCCTACTTCGGCGAGGTTCCCGACGATCGCCTGAGGATCTCCGGCGGCGTGGTCTTCTTCCGGGCCGACGGAGAGTACCGGAGCAAGATCGGCATCGGGCCGCGCCGGGCGCTTCCCGTCCTGGGGAGCTACGATCCCTCGCAGCGCCACCTGACGATCGTCCAGTACGACAAGCCCGAGGGAGCGACCGAGTACGTCAACTCGATGTGGGAGATCCAGGAGGAGCCCTTCGCCGGCGACGTGGTGAACAGCTACAACGACGGTCCCCCCGCTCCGGGCCAGAAGCCCCTCGGCCCCTTCTACGAGCTGGAGACCTCCTCGCCGGCGCTCGCCCTCGCGCCGGGAGACTCCTACACCCACGCGCACCGGACGATCCACCTCGAGGGGCCGGAGGAAGACCTCGACGCCATCTGCCGGCGGGCGCTCGGAGTGGCGATCGCCGATGTGAAGGCCGCTTTCGAGTAGCGGCCGGCCGGGCTTGCCCCCCGCCCGCAAGCGAGTCCCGCGCCCGGGCTCGGGCGCGCCGCCGATTCAGCCGGCGTTCTCCGGTTCGCCGGTTGGTTCGCGGAAGGCGAGGGAAAAGGGTTGCGCGCGCGAGTGGCCGCCGCTAGTCTCAGGACATCAGGCTGCCTGGAACGGTGGATCGCTGCCGCTCCTCGAGGAAGCCCGTGTTGCTCGGCGACAAGCCTCGCCGCCAGGGTATGGAGTCGGTGAACTCGTGGATACCCACGGCCGGGGAAGGCGGGGGAAGGAGGCGGTCATGCTCAAGAGCTTCAGGTTCGCGCCGCTGGTATTCGCCGTTTCGTCGCCGTCTCTCAGGGCTCAGGAGGAGATCGCGGGCCCCCTCGAGTTCGGCGCTGCCGCGGGGGAGCCCGGCGAGGTGGTCGCGGTGGAGGTCCGCGCCACGTTCGACTACCCGATGGTGCTGCTGTTCGTGCCCTTCCAGTTCGATCCCGAGCGGCTCGTGTTCCTGAGGTACGATGTGACGGGCACGGCCGCGGAGGGATTGAATCCCCTTCGCGTCGGCTCTCAGAACTTCCAGCCGGGCGAGGCTACTTTCGGGCTCTTCGATCACGGGCAGCGCGAGCTCGGCTCGGTTCCTCCGGGGGAGCGGCAGCTCCTAGGGAGGCTGCTCTTCCTGGTGCGCGCGGCGGCCGAGGAAGGAGAGGCGTACGTGCGGCCGGTGGAGCGGATCCAGGGGCCTCAGGGCGGTCCACAGTACAGTCTGGATGTCGTGGCACGGGGCCTCGTGAGCTACCGCCCGAGCTCGCTGGTCGGCGGCGCCGCGGAGGTGCTCCCCCCCTCGGGGCCGCGCCCGGTCGGCGATCTCGCCTGCGAGCAGTTCCTCGACCGCATCCTGCTCTCCTTCACCCCGGTCGAATCGTATGAGGAGATCTCCATCCACCGCGACGGGGAGCTCATCGCCACGCTGCCCGGCGCGGCCGCGAGCTACACCGATCCGCAGCCCCGAAAGGGGCTGATCCGCTACGCGGTCGTCGCGCGGCGGGGCGCCGAGGAGTCGCTCCCCGCGACCTGCGAGGTGCTCGCGGTCTCGCCGGCGGCGCCCCCCGTCGAGGACCTCCAGTGCGCGGACTCGGGGCTTATCTGGACGAATCCCGTCCTCTACGACCGGATCTTCATCCTGCGCGACGGCGAGCTGATCGCGGAGGTGGCTGGGAGCGCGCAGCGGTTCACCGATCCGGACCGGCCGGAGGTGCTGACCGTCTACACCGTGCTCGGCGATCTCGAGGGATACCGCAGCCCGCAGACGAGCTGCCTCCACAGCGGCGTCTGGATCATGGAGGTCGGCGACGTGCAGGTGCCCGTCGATGCCGAGCGCGTGGTGATTCCCATCTACGTCACCACCTGCGATACGATCGACGGAATGGGCTTCTGTCTCGACATAGACACATCCCGCTTCGAGCTGATCCGCGACGTGGCCGCCGCGCTCGAGGGGACGGTGGGGCACCACCCACCCGAGTTTCTGGCCATGGGACAGCACGGAGGGTGCGGGCACCCCGCGGCAGGGATCTTCTTCGACTACGTCCCTCCGCAGGAGGACGACAAGGACTTTCCCCCGGGCCTGCGCCAGCGGATCTTCAACTTCGTCTTCCGCCCGGTCGGGCCCATGGCGGCGGGCGAGACGTTCGACGTTTCCCTCGTCGCCGGCGGCGACGGCGGCACCGTCTTCTCAGACGACGGAGCGAGCATCTACCTGGATGTCAACATCCCCGGCAAGATCCGCTTCGGATCATCCGGCGTGCCCGCCGTGCAGAACCTCGCGACGCGGGTGGATGCGCCAGCAGGCGAGGGCGGAGGGGGCGGCGGCAAGGGCGAGAAGGACGTGAGGCTCACGTGGGACAATCCATCGAGCTACGATGGAATCCGCATCGAGCGCAACGGCGCGGCGGTGGCGGAGATCCCGGGAGATGCGACGGAGTACGTCGACGCCAGCGTCCCGCAGGGAGTCTTCACGTACAAGGTGACCAGCGTCCAGGAGGGGAGGACCGGCTTCCCATCGACGGCCTTCCTGAGCACCTTCTCGCCGGCGGGAGCATTCCTGCGCGGCGACGCCACGCGCGATGGGCGGATCGGCATCGCCGACCCCATCCGGACGCTCATGTTTCTCTTCCTGGGAGGCGTCCACCTGCCCTGCGAGGACGCCGCGGACACCGATGACAGCGGCGTCCTCGGCCTGACCGACGCGGTGCTGACCCTGCAGTACCTGTTCCTGGGGGGAACCGTCATCCGGGCGCCCGGGACGAGATATCCCTGGTTCGATCCCACGTCGGACGCGCTGGGGTGCCTCGAGTAGAGGCGGCGGCTCCGGGACGCGATTCTGCGGGACGCGAAGCCCGAGGGGAGGGCCTCGCCGCGAGATGCGCAAGAGCGGCGCGGGCTGTCTTGACAAAATGCCTCAAGTGAGATAGTGTTTCAACCACGGCACATCTGCCCGCGTGGAAGAAGGCCGAGACGCCGGGGGAGCTCGAGCAGATCCCGAGGGCGACACACAACCGACAGGCTTTGAGGAGACACGAACCATGGACGACCAGAGCACGCGCTTGCCCCTCATCGGAGAGAAGGCGCCCGAGTTCCAGGCCGAGACGACCGAGGGCACGATTCACTTCCCGAACGACTACGAGGGCAAGTGGGTGGTCTTCTTCTCGCACCCCGCGGATTTCACCCCCGTCTGCACGACGGAGTTCATGACCTTCGCCAGCATGAGCGATGAGTTCAAGGCCCTCAACTGCGAGCTGCTCGGGCTCTCCATCGACAGCACGTACAGCCACATCGCGTGGCTGCGCACGATCAAGGAGAAGATCGAGTACCGGGGCATGAAGAACGTCGAGGTCCGGTTCCCGGTGATCAGCGACCTCACGATGGAGGTCTCGAAGAAGTTCGGGATGCTCCAGCCGGCGGCGAGCAACACGCAGGCCGTGCGCGCGGTCTTCATCATCGATCCGAACGGCATCGTGCGCGCGATCCTCTACTATCCGCTTTCCAACGGCCGGAACATGCAGGAGGTCAAGCGCCTCCTCGTGGCCATGCAGCACTCCGACGAGCACAAGATAGCGACGCCGGCGAACTGGCAGCCTGGCGATGACGTGATCATCCCGCCCCCCGGATCCTGTGGAACGGCCAAGGATCGGGTGGACAAGGCCGGCAAGGACTACAAGTGCCTGGACTGGTTCCTCTGCCTGAAGAGCTGTCCGCACGGCTGAAAGCCGGCCGTTCACGGCAGCTCGGTGCGGGGTTTCACAAGTATCAGTGCACCTGGCCGGCGCTCTGGGCCCCGCGCGCGTTTCTCTCCTCCGCGTCCCACAGGCGATAGAGGAGGCGCCGTGCGACCTGGCGGCTTCTCTCGAGATGGTTGCAGGCGGCGATCTCCGCGAGGAGCGACTCCAGCCGCCGGTTGGCGGCGAGTTTGTCGATCTCGCCGCGGCGAGCAAGGCCCTCGACGGCGGCTCTCTGGAGCCAGATCGTGGGCTCTTCCGACTCGAGGATCTGGAGGGTCTTCTCGATCGGGTACTCCAGCAGAGCGCGCGCGAGGCCGAGCACGGCCTCCATCACCGCGACGTGATCGTCTCCGAGCTCGCGCTCCGTCCTCGTCTCGCCGGAGAGCATCTCGATGAGATGCTCGAGCGCCTTGCGGTCGCCGCGCCGGGCGAGAAGCGCCCTGGCGAAGGGCGCGAGGCATTGGAGGTCCGTCTCCTTCGACGTCTCGCCGATGCGGATCAACGTCTCGATGTCCTTCGGCGAGAAGAGGTCCCTTCCGTGCTTCTGCGCATCCAAGTCTTCCCTTCCCAGCCCCAGCACGCAGATGGGAACGGAGATCCGGATATCGGCGAACGCCTCATCCTCCAGAAGTCGGATGAAGGCCGGAACGACCTCCCGCCATCCGTGCTCCGCGCCCAGACGGCCCAGCACCCTGGTGATCGCCTGGGCGTACCAGTTGCCGCGCGGATCGTGCTCCCAGCCGTGGTGCCTCATGAGAACACAGAGGTCCTCGACCGTCCGGCCTCTCTTGGTCGAGTCTTCCTGCGCCCTCTGCGCGAGATGGCCGGCGATGCGCGCGTCGTGATCCCAGAGCTTGCGTCCCGCAGCGCGCCGCACGGTCCGGTCGGCGGAGACCAGCTCATCGGCGATGCCGGGAAGCCGGCTCAGCGTCTCCTCCGGCAGGATGGACGACCAGAGGGCCCGCAGCTTCGCAGTCTTCTCCGCAGGGTCCTCCTTCGCGGTTCCCTCCGCGGTCGCGCTGCAGAAGACGATGGAAGAGCGACGTAGCGGAGAGCTCTCGGGGGAGAGAGTCTCCGTCGCCGGCTGGCTCGCGTCGGCCGTCTCTCCGTCAAGGGACACGCTCACGTCCTGGGGTACGTTCAGTGGACCGCTGTACGTCCAGACCTGCAGCACGGCACCCCGGCCGCGATACATCTCCCGGATCTCCGGCGCGAACTTCTCGAGATGCCGCGGCGCGAGCGCGATCGGCGGCAGCTCGATCCGCCTCTTCTCCGGCTCCGGCTTGTCGAAGTACATCGGAGGCGTGACGAAGACCAGTGGCTCGAAGTCCTCCGGCAAGCGGTCGGCGCCGAACCGCCGGCTCGTGATGGTGGCGAGGGTGATCTCCGTCTCGCCCCCGTAGAGCGACGAGATGCGCAGCGGATAGAAGAGGCGCTTCGAGTCGAAGCGATAGGCGATGGGCTCCACGCTTCTCGTGTCTTTCCGCACCTCGATGACGTCGATCGCGAAGTGCCGGAAGCCGTCCTCGAGATAGTCGCCGATCAACTTCTCCAGCTCCTCGGGGAGCTTCGTCTCCGCTCCCTGACGGCCGAGGAAATCCTCGAACCAAGTCGTGAACTCTGCGGCCTCGCGCACGTCGACGACCGTGATCTCGTGGGCCCCGATCTTCTGGTGCGACGCGATCTCGATGCCAGGCGACTCGGGGCTTCCTCCATGGAAGCGGTAGGCGGATAGGATCTGCTCGTTGACTTCTCTGCGGAAGGTCCGATCCGCGAGGTACTCCAGGTAGACGAAGCCGACGAGATCGGCCTTCCCCACCTGCGGGCGCGACGGAAAGGGCATGATCTCGACCACGCGCGTGTCTCCGCTGGCGCGCACGTCCGCGGCGAGGATCAGCACTTCCTTGCCGTCACGCCAGGCGGCGATCGCCCTCTGGCCCGGCTCGAAGACCTTGATGCTCCGGCCGAGGGGGATGCCTCCCCTGTCGCCTCGCATCTGCGCGGAAGGGAGCAGAACCGCCAGCGTAGCTCCGACGAGACACAATCGGCTTGCCGACATGACACACCTCCACGGAAAGCCTCCTCTCTCATCTGTTTTGATGAATAGCACCCGGAGCAGCCGGTGTCCATGCTTACATAGAGCACCGCCGGCGATCGGGCCGGGGCCGGGCGGAGTTCCCATGTCCCCGCGGCAGATGTCCTGCAGAAGCAGATGCTCAGTCGCAGCCCGCGATCCCCGCTGCGAGCGCTTCGCAAGCGGCGGGATCGCCGGTCAGAGCACAGAGAGCATCGTGATAGTTGCAGATGCTGTGGTTGGCCGAGAGGTTGACGAGGTCGAGGGCGCTCGAGAGCCGCTTCCCGAAGGTGATGGCGTACTCGCTGGCGACGTGCTCGTAACGGTAGATGTCGGTCAACAGGACCACGAGAGTCGGCGGCTGATCCGTGACCGCATCGCGCGTGTTCACGATCCGCCAGCTGTTCACGCCGAGGAGAGTATCGTAGAGCGGAACGAAGGCGTCCGGATCGCCCACGCGAGGAGCGCCGAAGTTGTACATGAAGACGCTCGGCACCGGCCCGTTCTCGATCAAATCCGGCGCGGCCAGCACGGCCAGAGCCCCGCCCAGGCTGTGGCCGGTGACGTAGAGTTTCGAGTAGGAGTCGCCGGCAGCCAGCTCGTCGATCTTCGCCAGAACGTCATCGCGCAGGGATGCATAGATCTCCGTGAAGCCCTGCTCGGTCAGGCCGCCTCCGGCGACGAAGGTGTAGTCCACCTGTGCGATCTTCGCGTCCTGGATCCATTCGAAGACCGTGCTCGTCCCCCGGAAGGCGAGGAAGATGCTCTCGCCGCGCGTTGCGATGAAGCCCACGGGAACGACTGGATCTCCGAACGTTTCTCCGGCGTACCGCTCATCCGTGGCGAGCTCCTCTTCGAGCTGGTAGGGGGCGGGCAGCGTGAACGCCCTCGACGCCTCGAAGTCCTCGAGCTGCTGGTAAGCCCGGAGGCTCAGTCGGCAGAGCTCGAGGGCGGTATCGAGATCGAAGGCGGCGAGATCCGGACCTTCGGCGTCGTCGCCCCCTCCGTCGCTGTTGCAGGCGGGAAGGCCGAGGAGGATCGCCGCCGCCAGGCAGAGAGCATGGAAACAGCTTCCGAGGAAGCGGGCCTCGGCCACCGGCTCGGTCCCGATGTCGTTCCTGGTCATGTCGCGAAGCCCTTTCGTTGTCAAGCGGCGCCCATCCAAGGAGGGCGTCGTGCTCGCCGCGAGCTCCGCCGCCCTCCGCCCAGCGGCGGGCTCAATCCCGCCGGGTCTTGAGGATTGTCTCGATCTGATCGATGACCTCGTCCATCGCGCGTATCGCCGCGCGGATCGGCTCCGGTGATGTCATGTCCACGCCGGCATCGGCCAGGAGCTCGACGGGCGGCTTGCTCGATCCTGACCCGAGAAACGCGATATGCCGCTGAGCGGCGCCCGCTTCTCCGGCGTGGATCCGCTCGCCCAGCGCGACGGCGGCGACATAGCTCGTCGCGTACTGATAGACGTAGAAGTCGTAGTGGAAGTGAGGTACGAACGCCCATTCGACGCCGTAGAGTTCGTCGATCTCGACGATGCCTGCGCCGTGGCCGTGGTACCGGCGGAGCAGGTCCACGTACATCGCGTCGAGCACATCGCTGGTGAGAGGCTGACCTCGCTCGGCCGCCTCGTGGATCGCGAGCTCGAACTCGGCGAACATCGTCTGGCGGAAGACGGTGAGGCGGAAGACCTCCAGGTAGTTGCCGAGGAGGATCAAGCGCTCATCGTCATCCTTGGCCTGCTCCAGCATGGCCCGGAAGAGCAGTACCTCGTTGACGGTCGAGGCCACCTCGGCGACGAAGATCGAGTAGTCGCTCGTGGAATAAGGCTGAATCTCCTGAGAGTACCACGAGTGCATCAGATGCCCGCCCTCGTGGGCGAGCGTGGACATGCTGTGATAGTCGTCCTGGTGGTTGAGGAGCATGTAAGGATGCACGCCGTAGGCGCTCCCGTTCACATAGGCGCCGGAGCGTTTCCCTTCGCGAGGATAGATGTCGACCCATCGGTTCTCCAGAGCCTTCCGGAGCCGGCGCACGTACTCGTCGCCGAGCGTCCCGAGGGCTGACAGCACCAGGTCCTTCGAGTCGTCCCAGTCGTACGCAGCCTCGATGGCCTCCACCATCGGCGGGTACATGTCGTGGTAGCGCAGGTGGTCGATTCCCAGGAGGCGTCCGCGGAGCCGCAGGTAGCGATGGAGGGTCGGAAGCGCCGCGTTGACCTCCTTCACGAGCATCCGGTAGACGGCAGTGTCCACCTCGTTCGCTGCGAGCGATGCATCCAGGCACGATGCGTAGTTGCGGACTCTCGCCCCGAAGACGTGCTCCTTGACCGTCGCCGAGAGGGTGGCCGCCAGGCTTTCCTTGAACTGCCGGAGCGTCTCGTAGAACGCTTCGTACGTCTTCACTCGGTCGGCGCGGTTGCGGAAGGCTCGTCCCAGAGAGTAGCCCTGTACGTCCACTCGCAGATCGTTGCCATCGGTCAGTTCCACGGTGCGCCAGGGCATCTCGGCGTTGCGCAGGATGTTGCCGATGAAGGCCCCCTCGCCCTGGACGAGCTGGGCCATCCCCAGGATCCGCTCGGACTCCGGCACGAGCACGTGCGGACGCCTCTTGGCGAGCCTCTCGAGGTACCGCCGGTACTGCTGGAGGCCGGGGACGCCGTCGACCAGCGCCTCGAGCCTTTCGGGCGGGATGGCGAGGATCTCGGGATCCACCCACGCCACCGCTGCTGTCACATCGGCCGCGACCGTCTGGAGTGCCTGCTTCATCCCCTGGGGGCCGGAGAGCCGCGTGTCCTCGTCGCTGCGCATTCCCGCGTACGCGCCGAGCTTTCCGATCCTCTGACCGAGATCGTGGAGGGCGTCGAGGGTTTTCTTCAGCACGTCGGCGCTCTCGCCGAGCCGTCCCTTGTACGCAGCGATCGCATCCTTCCGGGCCGACAGCTCATCCAGGGCCGTCTGCCAGGCTTCGTCGCTCGGATAGATTTGGGTCAGGTCCCAGCGGTGCTCGAGGCGCGAGGCGGCGGCGCCGGCCGCCGGGGCCTCGGCTTCGGCCGCAGGGGATGCGGCGGCGGGGTTCTGACAGGAGACGAGGGGCCACGCGGCGACGATGGCGAAGATTCCGATTCCGAGATTCGACATGGCAGAGCTCCGGTGAAAACGATGTTTCCTGTCCGACAGAAGGTTCAGCACTGCTGATCGGCGCGAGCACCGCTGCAAGCAGGGCGGAGACCCTCTCGCTCCCTTCGAGCAGCGCTGAGCGATCATCGACGGCCGGAGAGGCTGCTTCGCTGGCAGGAAGACAACCTTCCGACCCTCCGCATCCATCCCCGCAGGCGAGCGCATCGCCGCTGGACGGATGTCCCCCAAGTTGTCTCCGGATCCGCGCCCGTGTGCAAGGCCCTTGCTATGGAAAAAGGTACCGCTTTTCGATCGCTTCCTCGCGGATCCTGTACTGCTCGAGCTCCTGTCTCATGGCAGCGACGATCGGCGCACCGGGGTAGGACCGGCGCAGCGTGTCGATCCATTCCTGGGCGATGTCCGCGTAGACGGCCACGCCGCTCCGGACGATGCTCCGCGCGATCTCGATCTGCTCGGGTCGGTTTTCCCGCGAGTGTGCCTCCAGCGCGTTGCGGATCCACTCGTAGGCCGTCCTCTTGTAGCCTGGCCCGTCGAAGGCTCTCGCCAGCGACAGGGCGCGGGCCGATCTTTCCTCTTTCGATGGGCTGGCTCGGTACGCGTTGAGATCGGCCAGGACTTCGCGGGGATCCGGGACGCGGAAGAAGGCCAGCGACGCGGCTCGCTCGATCGTGAGGTCGCTGATCTGTTCCTCGCTGAGCGCAGGCTCGAAGTACGTTTTCAGATCGGAGAAGGATGTAAGGCTCAGCGCCGGGAAGGTGAGCCGCGAGAGCATGGGCCCCTCGTACAGGCGGTGGAGCTCGCGGTCTCCGCTCGAGTAGCTGAGCCGCTGCGTATCGTCGCGGTAGATCATGGCATCCTGGATCGCCTCGATCTCCCTCGGTCCCGTGATCAGGAGGGAGATGACGCCTTCCAGCGAAGCGATATCGTGGAGGCAGCGCGGAGCCCAGCGCGTACCCTTCACGAGTCTCTCGGTCTCGAAGATGCGGCACCGCTCGGCCATCGCCGGGAGCAGGAACACAGGCCGCTGCGCGTAGCTCACGATCATGAAGTCGTCCTTGCCGACCTTGACCACGAAGCTCTCGGGGAATACGGCTGCCTGCGTCTTCACGATCCCCTTTGCGTCCAGCGGAGTGATGCGGTAGAGCGGCAGCCATTGCATGAAGACACCGGTCGGGCGGAGGATCCTCCGAACGCTGCGGTAGAACTCGAGAGAGTAGAGCGCGCAGACGCCGTCCGCCGTCGGAGGCGGAGGCTCCATCGACACGAGGTCGTAGGACGAGTCCGGCGCGCGGTCGACGAAATGCCGGCCGTCGTCCAGGTGGAAGCTCACGCGATCATCGCGGTCCAGGCCGTGGTTGTACTCGCGGTACGTGCGGAGAGACAGGTCGATGATCTCCGGAGAGATGTCGACGACGTCCAGCTTCCGGATCCGATAGAGCAGGAGGGCGCCGAACGACTGGCCGGAGCCGAGACAGATGCCGAGGCAGTCCCGCGGAGATTCGTTCCCGGGGTAGAAGAGCACCGGGATGTGCCCCTGGATCGCCTGCGTCGAGGGCTCGTCCTTGTAGACCACGGCGAGCGAGACATGGCCGGAGCCGATCTGGAGGCTGCTCGCGTCCTCGAAGACGAAGGAGGAGGTGAGCGGCCCCTCGAGCACCTCCACGAGCTTCAAGCTCCGGGCGCCCGGGTCCCGGCCGTAGCCGTCCTCGCGGATCGTCTGCCGCGTGACGTCCTCCCTCCCCAGAGCGAAGTACGCGATGCCTGCAAGGCTGGCGACGGCCGCCGCAAGATAGGCGAAGGGGACCCGCCGGGGCGCTCTCTCCGGAGTCTCGCGGTGACGTGCGGCTTGCCGCTTCTCGCGCCGGCTCAGCTTGGCGGCGAGGCTGGCGTCGAGGGAGGACGCCTTCCAGCCGGCCGTCAGGGAGAACGAGAGCGACAGCACGCCGAGGAGGACCAGCGACCCGTGGAGCCCCAGTGCGGGAAGGAGGACGTAGCCGCCCAGGAATCCGCCTGCGCTCGAGCCCAGCATGTTCCAGAAGACCATCCGCCCCGAGACCGAGCGGACTCCGGATGCCCTCCGCGCCGCCGCGGCGATCAAGGAGGGCAGCCCCATGCCGAGCAGCACGACGGGGACGAAGATGACCAGCGCCACCTGGAAGAGCGGCGCGAAGAACGTGGCATCGAGCTTTTCGCTGAAGAAGAACCAGTAGTCGGCGTACTGCGGATCGATCTCGAGCGAGTCCTTCACGGCGATGGATCCATCCGGCGCGAGCTCGCCGCGCAGCGCGACGCGGTAGTCCGCTCCCCGCCACCAGCGGAGAGTGTACAGAGTAGCGAGAGGGACGAAGACCTGTACCCACGCCACGATGCGGAGGGGATTCCACCGCGCGGAGAGCAGCGGCGACAGGAGGAGACTGCCCGCGGCCAGGGCGAGGAGAAAGACGGCGAGGAGGATCGCCGTGATGTAGATCGTCGTCGTCTGAAAGAGCGTGAAGTAGCGGACCCAGCAGATCTGGTACGAGATCGAGATCAGCCCCGAGAGAAAGGCGAGGCACGGGTAGAGCCCCTCGAGCGGCGCGCGTTCTGCATCGGCGTGGAGAGGTTCGACGCGCCGGAACATCGCGATGGCGGCGCCGCCGATGAGCAGGTTGCCAGCCCCCCCCGCCACGCTCGTGCCGTTCAGCCCCAGGATGGGGATGCCGAAGTAGCACGTCGCGAGAACGCCGAGCACGGCGCCCAGGATGTTGATGCCGTAGAGAAAGCTCGCCCGCGAGCCGATCGTCCTGTCCTCCGCGATCAGGCCGTCGAGCAGCAGCGGCAGGGTCCCGCCCATGAAGAAGGTGGGGACCAGGCAGAGGAGGAAGAGCAGGAGGAAGCGGACCGCGAAGAGAGCGAAGCTGGAGCCCATCACGAGGGGGTAGAGCGAAGCATACGCCGCCTCGAGGGCATCGAAGAGAAACGGGAAGGCGAGCGCGAAGATGCCGATCATCACCTCGAAGACGCCGTACACGCGCAGCGGAGACCATCGCCGGCTGCGGAGGTGATGACTCACCACGTAGCTGCCGAGGGCGAGCCCCAGGAAGAACGACGTGAGCACCGTCGAGAGAGCGATCTGGCTGGCCCCTACGACCAGCGCGGCCTTGCGGATCCAGACGAGCTCGTATCCGAGGCCCAGCGCTCCGGAGGCGAAGAAGAGGAGCGTCGCGACGTGTATCGTTCGCTTCTTGAGCAATCAGGCTCCGCGCGATCCCGAGAAAGCGCTCCGGCCGGCGAGGGGGCGCCGCCGCGGCGAGTGATCTCCCGAAAGCCCTCGGATCCGGCCCGATCCAGCGTGGCCGCAGATGATAACCGGCTGCGGAATCATGCGCAAGTCGGGCTCAGAGGCTGTGCGCGGGGGCGGAGGGCGGCGCGCCGGGCGCCGACCATCGGAACGCGCTGATGGCCTTCAGCTCGCGGATGAAGATCTCGCCGCCCGAGACGGCGACATGCGCCCACGTCGGGCTATCGCTGACCTTGCGCTGATCGATGAGATCGAACTTTTCGGGGGTCGCGCGCCAGAGATAGAGGATGCCTCTCTCGTCGAGCGCGAGGATGAGGTCCTTCTGGCGGATGAGGCTCATGTACTTGCCGAATCTCTCCCTCGTCGTCCAGCGCTGAGCGCCGCTCGCGATATCGAAGCAGGTGAGCCTCTGGTTCCGAAGGTGAAGGTAGGCGTGCCCGTCGAGCACGACAGGCGTCGACATGTAGCCCTGGGTCGTGTCCTTCCACTTCTGGACGGCCGAGAGCTCCGAGTCCGCCGAGTTCGCCGAGCCCGCCGAGTCCGCCGAGTCCGCCGAG